>JBFIMP010000017.1:0-19773 GCA_041611635.1 Christiangramia sp. | reverse complement strand
TTTGGGATGAAGCAAGGATATTTACTGGAAGTTCTGAATTTAAGAAAGGCGTTGGAGCACCGGGTATTCAAGGAAAATTAGTCTCAGAAGTAAACATAGAGGAAGACCGGTTAAAAATTTACAAGAATGATTAAAGCAATAATATTTGATTTTGGGGATGTATTTATCAACCTTGATAAAGACGGAACCAATAAAAAGCTAAGAACGATAAATGTTGAAGCCCTTCCAGAGAAGGTCTTGGCGAAAAACCGGGAATATGAGCAGGGATTTGTTACCTCAGATGAGATCTCTGAATATTATCGCACTCAATTTCCGCAAATAGGAAAAGAGGAATTCCTTGATTCCTGGAATTCAATGTTAATGGACTTCCCGGAATATCGCCTTAAATTTATTCAGAAGCTTTCAGAAGAAAAGAATTTTAAACTCATCTTATTGAGTAATACCAATGAGAATCATATTGAACACATTAAGGAAAATATTCTTTTTTTCGAGGATTTCAAATCTTGCTTCGATGCATTTTACCTTTCGCATGAAATTGGAATGCGCAAACCAAATCCCGATATTTTCGAATTCGTTCTCAAAGAAAATGACCTTCTGCCACAAGAATGTTTATTTATAGATGATACCCTGGAAAATATCAAAACTGCCTCTGGACTCGCATTTCATACCTGGAATATTGAACCTACTCACGAAGATGTCATCGACCTCTTTACAACCAAAAAAGACCTGTTTTGATATACCTTCTTCTGAGCATTTTATCTTCCACGATAATTTTTGTGGTCTTCAGATTATATAAAAAATTCGGTGTCAACACCCTACAGGCTATCATTGTAAACTATTTTGTAGCCTGCACCGTTGGTTTTTTTGGATATATAGATGGATCAGATTTTACGCACGTTCCAAGTGAATCCTGGTTTCCGGGTGCCTTGATGCTCGGATTTCTGTTTATCGCGGTTTTCAACCTTGCAGCCATAACCACCCAGAAGAGTGGATTATCTGTAGTGGCAGTAGCTACAAAAATGTCGGTCGCCATACCTGTTCTCTGCGGTATCTTCCTATACAATGAAAGCACCGGAGTATCGAAAATTACTGGCATTATACTGGCTTTGGTCGCAGTATATCTCACTTCCATAAAGACAAAAGAAGGTATCAGCATCAAAAGCAAGAACCTTATTTTTCCCCTGTTGGTTTTTTTGGGAAGCGGTATAATAGACACCAGCCTGAAATATCTTGAAACCAGTTATGTTTCAGAAACAGACGTAGGGCTTTTCTCATCTACAATTTTCGCGACTGCCGGTTTAATTGGTACAATCATTCTAATTGGCCAGTCATTTTTAGGGAAACTTAAGATAAGCCTTAAGAATATACTTGGAGGAATTGCCCTTGGTATTCCTAATTATTTTTCTATTTATTTCCTGGTATTAGCCTTAAGAACCAAGGGTTTTGACAGCTCTACAATATTTACCATAAATCATGTAGCCATCGTAACCATCTCAACCATAGCAGGTATCCTCCTGTTCAAGGAAAGACTTACCCAAAAGAACTGGATAGGCCTTGGTCTGGCTATACTTAGTATAATTCTTGTAGCAAATAGCGCGATATGAAAGATACTTACCAAAGCATCACCAAGCCGTCACCTGAAGTATTATTCAAAGACCGTAATTCCAAGTTTTTCGGTTATGCTTTCCCCATAAAAACAGAAGCGGAAGCCAATGCGCACCTTGAGGAATTAAAAGCTAAACATCACAAGGCAAGGCACTGGTGCTATGCCTGGCAAATAGGCAAGGAAGATTACCAGTACAGGGCTAACGATGACGGAGAGCCTTCTAATTCTGCCGGTATGCCCATATATGGACAGATCCAGTCTTTTGATGTTACGAATATACTTATAGTGGTTGTTAGATATTTTGGCGGGGTGAAGCTGGGAGTTGGAGGACTCATCAATGCCTACAAGACCGCAGCCCAGTTGGCGCTGGAAGCTTCAGACATCATTAAGAGAACCATAGACGAAGTTTTTATAGTAAAGTTTGATTATCCCGAAATGAATAAGGTAATGCAGGTGATCAAACAGAACAATCTAAATGTAATCGATCAGAAACTGGAACTAGATTGTAAAATTTTTATTGCCGTAAGAAAAAAGGATGCAGAAGACATTTTTGACAAGTTCGACAATACTTACAAAGTCGAGATTTCAAAAATGGAGGATTAATCCTTCAGCCTATCTAAAATATATTTTGGACACCTTACCGGTCTCCTCGTTTTTGAGTCCATAAATACCAGCACAGAAGTAGCTGAAGTTACCAACTCACCCTGTTCATTAAACACCGAGTAATCAAAAATAATTTTAACATTTGGAGTTTTCTGAAGGCGAGTTTCTATAGTGATTTTTTCATCAAAAGTTACCGGTTTTATATATTTTAGATTTAACTCGTAAACAGGCAACATTATCCCTTCCTCCTCCATGCTTTTATAAGATATCCCTAAGGTATCCAGCCACTCAAGACGCGCAATTTCAAGATATTGCGGATAATTTCCATGATGCACCACTCCCATTTGATCGGTTTCGGCATATCGAACTTTAACAAGAGTTTTATGTGATTTCATAGGAAAAAACTAGCCTTTCTGAGAAAGGTTTTTTATATTCAGGCTCGGAAACAAGTATGCATAAAATTTTCTTAAAATTCAACCCGCAAATGGTTTTTTTTTTACATTTTTTGTTCACATATTTGTTCCACTCAAGTTGGGGGCGCAAGTTGATCCTGTTCCCGGCAAAGAACTTACTACTAACCTAAATTAACGTTTAACAAAGAATGTCAAAAACTGCGCAATCGGTTTGGAATAACTGTCTGTCATTTATTCAGGATAACATTACCCCTCAAGCTTACAAAACCTGGTTTGAACCTATCCAAGCAGTGAAACTTACAGATTGTGCCTTAAGCATACAGGTGCCGTCTAAGTTTTTCTACGAATGGTTAGAAGAGCACTATGTAAAACTTCTTAAAGTGTCACTTACCCGTGAACTTGGTGAAAAAGCGAAATTGGTATACGTGATCAAAATGGAGAATACTTACGGTAACAAATTACCTTTTACCGAAAAGATCCCAAGTACTCAAAGATCGCATATGGCTTCACAGGAAGTTGACGTTCCTATTAAAAATAAAAGTCCCGAGCTTAAGAATCCCTTTATCATCCCTGGAATAAGGAATGTAAAGATCGAATCTCAGCTTAATCCTAATTATAATTTTGAGAACTTTCTGGAAGGTGAATCCAACCGACTGGCAAGATCAGCAGGGCTGGCTGTAGCGAACAAGCCCGGAGGAACTTCTTTCAATCCACTATTGATATTTGGTGGGGTTGGACTTGGTAAGACACACCTGGCACACGCTATAGGTGTTGAGATAAAAGACAAATACCCAGAAAAAACAGTTCTTTATATCTCTGCGGAAAAATTCACGCAACAATATATAGAATCTGTAAAGAAAAATAACCGGAACGATTTCATCCACTTTTACCAGATCATTGATGTACTGGTAGTAGATGATATTCAGTTATTATCTGGTAAGGCTGGAACCCAGGATGTGTTTTTCCACATTTTCAACCACCTGCACCAGAACGGAAAACAGGTTATCCTCACCAGTGATAAGGCTCCAGTTGATATGCAAGACATCGAACAACGTCTGCTTTCAAGATTTAAGTGGGGACTCTCAGCCGAACTTCAACATCCAGATTTCGAAACTCGTGTTTCTATCATAAAGAGCAAACTATACCGCGATGGTGTAGAAATGCCGGAAGAAATCGTTGAATTTCTTGCTAACAATATTAAGACGAACATCAGGGAACTTGAAGGAGCAATCATTTCACTTATCGCTCATTCTTCTTTCAATAAAAAAGACATCACACTTGAACTTGCTAAAAAGATCGTTGATAACTACGTTAAGAATACTAAACGTGAAGTATCTATAGATTATATCCAGAAAGTTGTAAGTGATTATTTCCAGATGGATGTAGACACCTTGCAGTCTAAGACCAGGAAGAGACATATTGTACAGGCCAGGCAAATCGCCATGTTTTTCGCCAAGAAATTCACTAAGGCATCATTGGCCAGTATAGGATCTCAAATTGGAAGTCGCGATCACGCTACCGTATTACATGCATGTAAAACTGTAGATAATCTCGCTGCCACAGACAAGCAATTCAAAAAATTTGTTGAAGACCTCAACAAAAAGCTCACATTATAAAATAAACTTTATGAAAACCAGGGTATTGATGGTGTGCCTCGGCAATATTTGCAGATCACCACTGGCCGAAGGTATTCTTAAATCTAAAGTTGATCGCAATAAAGTATTCGTAGATTCTGCAGGTACGGGTAGCTGGCATATTGGTTCTGAACCAGACCGGCGCTCTATAATTACTGCAAAAAGATACGGACTAGATATTACAGATCAGCGAGGAAGGCAATTCTCTGAAGATGACTTTGAAGATTTCGACCATATATTCGCTATGGATAACTCCAATTTCAGAGATATCATCTCCATGGCAAAAAATGATGAAGATCGCCAGAAGGTGCATTTGATTCTTGAAGAGATCTTCCCTTCAGAAAATGTAGATGTTCCAGATCCCTATCACGGTGGGGAACAGGGCTTCGAAAATGTTTATCAAATGCTTGATGAAGCATGTGAGGAGATCGCCAAAAAACTGAATAACGGCACGCTATGAATTCTAAACACCAGGAATATGGAAAACTTTACCTGATTCCTGTGAATCTAGGAGAATCTAATCCAGATAAGGTATTCCCACCGATGAATAAAAATATCATCGAAGGGATTGATGATTTCATCGTTGAAAATGAAAAATCTGCCCGAAGGTTCATCAAGCAAATACTTCCGGAAAAATCACAGCCAGATCTTAAACTTTATGGTTTAAATAAATTCACTGAAGTTGCAGACATACCGGGTTTCCTGGATGCTGCAAAAGCAGGAAGAAATATGGGGCTGTTAAGTGAAGCAGGCTGCCCTGGAGTTGCAGACCCGGGAGCTGAAGTTGTTAAGCTTGCTCACCGGTTCAATATCCAGGTAGTTCCATTAATAGGACCTTCCTCAATTCTTCTGGCAATGATGGCCAGCGGGATGAACGGCCAGAGCTTCACCTTTCATGGATACCTCCCTATAGATAAAAAAGAGCGCAAAAACGAGATCAAGCAACTGGAAAGAATTTCTCTGGAAAGAAACCAGGCTCAAATCTTTATTGAGACTCCTTATCGCAATATGAAATTCCTGGAAGACCTGATACAAAGTCTACACCCAACCACCAGGATCTGTGTCGCCTGCGATCTTACCCTGGAAACAGAATTTATAAAAACTGCGACCGCATCTGAATGGAAAAATATAAAAACCGATCTTCATAAAAGACCGGCTATATTTATTATTCAAAAAGATATTTAATCAGAAAGCTTGTCGAAGTCTACTCTGGCATTCTTTTCAGTCTTCACAAAGGACGTATCATAACCGCCAAAACGCTTCATGTAGGTTTTAATGGTCGTCCCAAATGCGTCGCTAAAAGCCTGAGCTCCCCAACTACGAAGATATTTCTTCACACTACCAGGTCCGGCTAAATGCGCAGCAGCAAGGATACCAGACTCGGTAATTTCAACACCGTTGATGTTTTTACCCACAAAACGCTTGATATCTCTTTGTAAGATCCATTTATTCCTGGAAGCATTCGCATAGAATGCCGCTTCCTGCAGGGCAGGAGAATTAAGGAATCCCACAGTATCATAAATACCAACAAGTTTTAGAGTACCCTTTCCAAACTGGTATTTACCAAGATAACCGTATTCATTAATGCTTTTGTAATCCCCTCCTGATTCTTTAAAAGCCAGAGCCTCTTTAAAACCAACGTAGGATTTACCCAGATAAGGTGAAGTGTGTGAAATTTTAAATTCTGGAATTATTTCATCCCGTAGGTCTGGCACCGTATAATCCAGGTCCAGATCATAAGTGGAATAATTTTCCAGATCCAGTTTTGCAGCATCTTTAGTTGAAAAACTAAAAAAAATGGAGCCCGCTGCAAGAGGCAAGATTGAAAATTTTGCAATTTTCTTTCTCATTACTTTGTTTTTTGAAAGGTTACTGGCACACCTATATCATAAGTCGTGCCCCTTTCATATTCGCCCGGCAAATGTATAACAATTTTTAATAATTTGAATTACAGCCTGTTAAAGGTATTATAAAGTTCCAGAAGCTTTATTCAAATTATAACTTATTCGACTTCAAATATTTAAAGAATCCTGGATAACTCCACAGTTATCTTTTTATTCCCTGCTTATTGATCCAGCGCACGTATTCCTGCTTATTTCGATTGTGCTGAGCCAGGGTTTTAGCGAATTTGTGATAACCGAAATTTTCTACATCGGCTACAAAAAAGTAGTAATCGTGATCTTCATAATTTAACACGGCATCGATAGAAGAAATATCGGGCATCCAGATTGGACCCGGAGGAATTTGCCTGTATTTGTATGTGTTATAAGGAGAATCGAGTTCGAGATCTTTATATAACACCCTTTTTATAATAGTATCAAAATTTCCCGTGCTCTCTTTAATAGCGTAGATCACGGTAGGATCTGCGTCCAGCTTCCAACCGTTCTTATAGCGGTTTAAATATACTCCGGCTACTTTAGGGCGTTCCTCAACTTTCGCTGTTTCCTTCTGAACTATGGAAGCCATGGTAATAACCTCTTTGGGAGAAAGACCTATCTCTTCTGCCTTTTTCAATCTCTTTTCATTCCAGAACCTATCGTACTCCTTTTTCATCCTGCTACGAAATTCTTGAGCCGAAGTATTCCAGTAAAACTCATATTGATTGGGTATATACATCCCCAAAGCTGTTCGATCGCTAAATTCATTTTCGGCAAGAAAACTGGAATCTTTGAATGATCTAAGCAAAGAGGTACTATCTGCCTCGATTTGCTCAGAAATTCTACCGGCGAGATTTTCCAGCCGCTCCTGGTTATTAAAAATTACCTTCACCGGCCTGTTACCACTTCTCAGGGTATTTACCAGCTCATTATTATTCATCCCTTTTTTCAGAAAATATCTTCCTGGCCTTACGTTAGCGGCATAACCCTTTTTCTCTGCGACCATGCTGAAAGATGACAAATTTTTCAGCAAAGGTCTCACAGAGTCTATTACCGTTTGAAAGGTAGCATCTGTAGGAATATAAACGACCTCTTCTTTCGCTTCAAAGCTTGTATTGGAAGAAAATATACTGTTATAGATGTAGTAACCGAAGATTCCAAATGCTATCGCTCCAAGAATGGCGACCGCAATAATTATTTTTTTAATGTACATTATTTATCAATTGGTAGAGCCATTCATCTTTATAATTGCCGTTGAATAGCGTCCAGTCTTTTTTTAAACCTACTTTTCTAAATCCGTTATTTTCAAAAATGCGCATACTTTCTTCATTGCTCGAAGCTACGTTCGCGTAAACCTGATGCAGACCAAGATGAGTGAAGCAATAATCACAAAGCAAGGTTAAACTTTCTGATCCGAATCCTTTTTTCCGGTCTTTTTTATCGGCTATTAAAATCCCAATAGCAGCTCTCTTATCCCTTGGTTCAAGATCATATACATCTATAAGCCCAACAGGCCGCCCGCGTTTGGTACAAATAACCAGTCTCAACTGTTTAATATCATAAATATCACGATGAGCATTCTCGATATATTGCCTAATAAGAAATTTTGAATAAGGCGCCTGGGTAGAACTTATCTCCCAAAAGTTTTCATTATTCTCGATCTCATGAACAAAATCAAGGTCTTCTGGCTCCAGTGCTCTTAAAAATACTTTTTGCCCCTGTAATGTTAACATATGATCTCGCCTTTAAAGACCTGTTCTGCCGGCCCGGATAACCAGATATCTGAATAGCCATTTTCAGACTTCTTAAAACTTACAGACAGGTCTCCTCCAGGAGTGATTAAACTTACCTTTTCTGAGGTTGTTTTTCCAGATTCATATGCGGCGATTGCTACTGCCGTGACTCCAGTTCCACAGGACAGGGTTTCATCTTCTACTCCCCTTTCATAAGTTCTTACTAAAAATGAATCAGCAGACCTGGGTTCTGCAAAATTTACGTTAGTACCGCCGTTAGCATATCTTTGGGAGTACCTCACCTTGGCACCATCTGTTTTAACATCCCTTAAGCCTATATTTTCCGAAAAGATCACATGATGAGGAGAACCTGTATCAAGAAAAAGAAAGTCATCGTTATTTGAAACTTTAGCAACATCCTGCATCTTCAAACCGATTATTCCATTCTTCACCGTTGCTTCATGCACACCATCTATAGCTGTAAATCTGGCAGTATCTTCTATGATCCCTAGAAATCTGGCAAATGCCACCAGACACCTGCCGCCATTACCGCACATACTGCTTTCATTTCCATCGGCATTGAAATAGACCATCTTAAAATCATCCTTTTCATCTTCCGGATCTTCCAGCAGAATAAGCCCGTCGGCGCCTATTCCAAATTTACGGTCGCACAGATGATTTATCAATTTGGTATTATTTTTGGATATTATTTGGTCCCGATTATCGATCATTACGAAATCGTTACCCGTACCCTGATATTTATAGAATGTCAGCTTCATAAGTCATTTTGAAAGTGGCACAAATATACAATTTTGAACAGGAATTTGGGGTTGTTAAATGGTCGTTAAATTTCGGGAAATAATATAATAATAAGAGAATCTAAAAAGTTTAATTATAAATAATAAAAGCCGAAAATGAAAAAAATAGCAACTTTACTATTTGCATCTATCCTTGGAGGCGCTCTAACCTTAGGAGGCTACAAGATCTTTTTGGAAGAAAATCCCAACCAGTTCCTCCCGAAGGATAATTCACCACAAAATTCCTTTATCCCGGTAACCAATACTAATCGAGCCTACGGCACAAATGCAGATTTTACCGAAGCTGCAGAAAAGACAGTGCATGCCGTGGTTCACGTAAAAAACGTAGCTGTATTTAAAAGTGGCCCGAGAAGCATCTGGGAATATTATCCTTATAACAATAATGGAGGAAGAGCCTTACAAGGTGCAGGATCTGGAGTGATCATAACGCCAGATGGATACATCGTAACTAATAATCACGTAATAGACGGTGCAAGTGAGATCGAGGTTACCCTAAATAACAATAAAACCTATAAAGCCGAGCTAATAGGAAGTGATCCATTATCAGACATCGCCCTGATCAAGGTGGACCCAGAACAAGAACTTGATTATATCCCATTCGGGGATTCAGATAACACACAGATTGGAGAATGGGTTCTGGCCGTTGGTAACCCGTTTAATTTAAAATCTACGGTAACCGCAGGTATCATAAGCGCTAAAGCCAGAGACCTTAACTTAAGAGATAATTCTCCGCAATCATTCATTCAAACCGATGCAGCGATAAACCCTGGTAATAGTGGTGGTGCTCTGGTAAACATTAATGGTGAACTCATAGGGATCAATACCGCGATAAGCTCTCCCAGTGGCAGTTATATTGGATATGCCTTTGCGGTACCTTCTAATAATGCCAGGAAAATCGTTGAGGACATCATGGAATTTGGCGACGTACAGAAAGGAATTCTTGGAATTAGAGGAACCAGTATTAATAATGCGATCATTAAGGAGCTTGACCTCTCTACTTCACAGGGAGTTCTAGTTGCCGAGGTTACACCGGGTAGCGGAGCTGAAAAATCTGGTATAAAGCAAAAAGATATAATTAAAAAAATCGATAATATCGAGATCAATAAATTCTCAGATCTTACCGGATATATCAATTCAAAAAGACCCGGAGATGAAGTACTGGTAAAATTAATGCGCAACGGCAAAGAGAGAGAAGTAAACGTAAGGCTTACCAAGCTTGACACCTACTCCATTCCCGCCTTAGGAATCGAAGTTGCCAATGCTTCTGCTGAAGAACTGGAAGCATACAAAGCTCCAAACGGAGTAAGGATTAATCGCATGCTTTCTGAAGACCTTCCATCTGCAGATCTTGTTGGAGGTATAATTTCAGAAATCAACGGGCAGAAAGTATCCTCAATAAGAGAGGTTGAAGAGGTAATGCGCAGCCGCACCAGAGCAAATCCAATAGTAATCGTTTTTTATACCAAGCAGGGAGAAAAACAGCGCATGATCTGGAAATAAATTATAGGATCCAAAGAATACCAAACCCTTCCAATCAGGAAGGGTTTTTTATTGAGAAAAGTTTTTACGAAAACGTTTGAAATATATACTTTTGCCGGAAATTCATAACAACATAACTCAACATGGACTTTAATAAAGTTTACGAAAAAGAACTTTCTTTCCAGGCAGATCGCCGCAAAGCTACCGTAGAATTCATAAACATTGTAAGCGACCTTTGGTATGATAAATCTATAGAACTGGTACTTTTCAGAAACCAACTAATTAATAGAAATGTAAGCGATATCCTGGACCTGCATGAATATGCCGGGGAGTTCGTGGGTAAACCAATTTCTATCTTCGATTCTGTAGAAATCGCCAAGGCTATACAGGACCTGAATTTACCTCCAGCGAAATTAGATATAGGTAAACTCACTTACGAATTTCACCTTGATGGCCAGCCACATAGTAACGCCATGGCCTTTGTATCTAATAAACTGAATGATGCAAAAGAGACTGAAACCGTGACCCCTAAAGATGTTGTGCTGTATGGTTTTGGTAGAATTGGCCGCCTGGTTGCCCGGGAACTTATGACCAGGACCGGGAAAGGAAACCAACTTAGACTTAGAGCTGTTGTTACCAGAGGAAAAGTTGACCGAAGTGTTCTGGAAAAAAGAGCCTCTCTTTTAAAGAGCGACTCTGTACATGGCCCCTTTAGCGGAACAGTAAATATAGATGAAGAAAATTCAGCATTGATCGTAAACGGAACTACAGTTCACATGATCTCTGCCAACCAGCCAGAGGATATAGATTATACCGAGTATGGGATTAAAGATGCTCTTATAATTGATAATACAGGTGCATTCAGAGATAAAGAAGCTCTTAGCAGACACCTTACCTCAAAGGGAGCAGCTAAAGTCCTGCTTACCGCACCAGGAAAGGGAATTCCAAATATTGTACATGGTGTAAATCAAAAGGAATACAGCCCGGAAAAAATAGATATTTTCTCTGCGGCTTCCTGTACTACCAATGCGATAACACCGGTGCTTAAAGCAGTTCAGGATTCTTTAGGAGTGGTTCATGGCCACCTTGAAACCATTCATGCCTATACCAATGACCAGAACCTGGTAGACAATATGCACAGTAAATACAGAAGAGGACGTGCTGCCGGTCTCAATATGGTAATCACTGAAACCGGTGCTGGAAAAGCGGTTTCTAAAGCCTTACCTGTTTTTGAAGGTAAACTTACTTCTAATGCCATAAGGGTTCCTGTACCTAATGGTTCTTTGGCCATCCTAAACCTGGAAGTGGAAAAGGAAACCAATCTGTTAGACATAAACAACCTGCTTAAGAAATACGCGCTTGAAGGTGAATTGGTAGAACAAATACAGTACTCTGTAGATAATGAACTGGTATCTTCAGACATCATTGGATCTTCTGCTCCGGCAATCTATGACAGCAATGCGACAATCGTTTCTGCAGACGGTAAAAATGTGATCCTCTATATATGGTATGACAATGAATATGGTTATAGCCACCAGGTAATAAGACTAGCAAAATATATCGCCAAGGTTAGACGATATACTTATTATTAATAGGGTATAATTTTTATGAAAAAGACCCCGCCATTGTCGGGGTTTTTTTATTTTTGCACCACTTTTAGAATATTAAGAAACTGATTCAAAACAATTTAAAATTCAAAGAAGCGAATTCTTTCCCGAAAATCTGAAATATACTAATCTACCTATTCGCTCCGTTGTTTTTATGAACCAAAAATCAATCCCCAAAGAAATGAGTAACAAATTTTACATTGTAGCTGTTTTTGTTATTGCCAGTGTATTTCAGATGAATGCCCAGACCGATAGCCTTAAGACCGACACCCCAATCCAGGATGAATTTTCTGCTTTGATACAGGAGTCTAATAACTACCAGGGCTATAAGGTTGTAGATTATGACAAGTTGATCGAACTAAGGAATACTACCAGGAATTATAATACCGAATTAAAAGAAGAGATCATTGTACATAAGAATACCCTGGATCAACAAAACGAAGAAATTACAGAGCTTAAAAATGAGCTGGAATCCACCAAAGAAGATCTAAAAAGAGTATCTGAAGAAAAAGATGCTTTAATGTTTCTTGGAATGCCTTTTAGTAAGAGTGGATATAAAGGTATGATGTGGGGAATTGTAGCTGGATTGGTTGCTGTAGTCCTTATACTCTTCTTCAGGTTTAAAAGTTCTAATGCTGCTACCAAGGATGCTCGACAGAAACTTAATGAGACCGAGAAAGAATTTGACGCCTATAGAACAAAAGCTTTAGAAAAAGAGCAACGTCTAGGAAGAATGCTTCAGGATGAACGCAATAAGGCCAGCGGAAATTCATAAGCTTACTTCAGTTCTAAAATTTAAACATACCCCCTACGCATGCGCATAGATATAATTACCGTAGTCCCAGATATCCTTAAAAGTCCTTTTGAAGCTTCCATACTTCAGAGAGCCATAAAAAAAGGACTCGTGGAGATCCATTTACATAATCTCAGGGATTATACTACAGATAATTATAAGCAGGTAGACGACTATCAGTTTGGTGGTGGCGCAGGTATGGTGATGATGATAGAGCCCATAGATAAGTGCATCTCCAAGCTTAAGTCTGAAAGGGAATACCAGGAAGTGATTTATATGACTCCAGATGGAGAGCGACTTCAGCAAAAAATGGCCAACAGATTATCGATGCATGAGAATATCATCATCCTTTGCGGACATTATAAAGGAGTGGATCAAAGAGTTAGAGACCAGTTCATAACTAAAGAGATCTCCATAGGTGATTATGTGCTTTCTGGAGGCGAACTGGGAGCTGCGGTTCTGTGTGATTCTATTATTAGACTTATACCGGGAGTATTGGGAAATGAAACCTCTGCCTTAACCGATTCATTTCAGGATAATTTGCTTGCACCTCCGGTTTACACCCGGCCTGCAGAATATAAAGGTTGGGAAGTACCGGAAGTTCTTACATCAGGGAATTTTCCGAAGATAGAGGAATGGAGGGAAAATGCGGCCTATGAGCGCACTAAACGCCTGAGACCGGACCTTTTAGAAGAAGATTAATTTTTTTCACAACTGGCTTGTAGAATAATTTAAATTGATTAATTTTGCACTCATTCTAGAATAACCTCTGGCGAGAACCGTGAATGTTGTTTTGGATTTTACTTTTAAAAAAATAAAGATGGAATCGTTAGTAAAATACGTTCAGGACGAATTCGTAGAAAGAAAAGATCTACCAGAATTTGCAGCAGGTGACACGATCACTGTGTATTACGAAATTAAAGAGGGACAGAAGACAAGAACCCAGTTCTTTAGAGGTGTCGTAATTCAGAAAAGAGGAACAGGCGCTTCTCAAACTTTCACTATTAGAAAGATGAGTGGTACTGTAGGAGTAGAAAGAATTTTCCCAGTAAACCTTCCTGCTATCCAGAAGATCGAGATCAACAAGAAAGGTAAAGTAAGAAGAGCTAGAATTTTCTACTTTAGAGGTCTTACCGGTAAGAAAGCCCGTATTAAAGAAGCGATTAGAAAATCATAATTCTTTAAGACAGATATATAGAAGCCCCGAACTTTCGGGGCTTTTTTTATGGATAAAAAACAACGAATTTCTTCCTCATTAAAATGTTAAAAGCTTTCATTCAAAAAAGGTTTCTTCTTATCTTACATATTGAAATTCGGCGGAATTAAAATGACAAAAGAATTTTTAGTGAAGACGATTTTACTGTAAAGCAAGTTCTTTGCATATAGCTTTTACTTTCTATATAACATCAATATTTTGTACTTACAAAATCAGTTTGAAAGGTAAAAGCGAATTTGGATTCAGTTTTATTTTCTTTAAAATTGAATCCTGATTGGAACAGCATCCACAAGAAAGCTTAAAACGCTTGATATCATCAGAGTGATAATCCGCTGTTTCAATTGAAGCCATTTCATTTTAGCAATTAAGATGAAATGGCTTTTTTATTGCATTATTTATGATTTCTTAACAGGTGAGCCCCCCTTTAAACTTAGGATAAAAGACCTAAATACTGTATATTGCGCGTATGATAACACCCTGGCTTTTCCCGGGGTTTTCTTTGAATATATTTCAACCAAAAACATTTAAAATGTCGCAGAAAGAAAAAATAATTTATACTAAAACAGATGAGGCTCCAATGCTGGCAACTTATTCGTTCTTGCCAATTATAGAAGCTTTCACAAAAGCTGCAGGAGTAAGCCTAGAAACCCGTGATATTTCGTTAGCTGGTAGAATCCTTTCACAATTTCCAGATTACCTGAAAGACGATCAAAAAGTTTCAGATGATCTTGCTGAATTAGGAGAATTGGCTAAAAAGCCTGAAGCTAACATCATCAAATTACCAAATATCAGTGCTTCTATTCCTCAGCTGAAAAATGCGATCGCAGAATTACAATCTAAAGGCTTCGCTATTCCAGATTACCCGGATGAGCCATCTAACGATAAAGAAAAAGAGATACAGGCGCGTTATGATAAAGTAAAAGGTAGTGCGGTAAATCCTGTACTTAGAGAAGGAAATTCAGACAGACGTGCTCCAAAAGCAGTTAAGAATTTCGCGAAGAAAAATCCACACTCTATGGGTGAATGGAGTAAGGATTCTAAAACTCATGTCGCGACGATGAGTGAAGGAGATTTCAGGTCTAATGAAAAATCCGTTACGCTTGCAGATGATGATACTTTTAAAATAGAATTCACTTCAGAAAGCGGTGATAATAAGACTTTAAAAGAAAATCTTAAAGTATTGCAAGGAGAGGTGGTTGATGCTACAGTAATGAGCAAAAAAGCCCTTCTGGACTTCCTTCGTAAAGAAGTGAAAGATGCAAAGGAGAAAGATGTTCTTTTCTCTCTGCATATGAAAGCTACTATGATGAAGGTTTCAGACCCTATCATTTTCGGACATGCAGTAGAGGTTTTCTTTGAAGATGTATTTGAAAAATATGGTGCAGAACTTGAAAAAGCAGGTGCAGATCCAAACTCCGGTCTTGGAGATGTGCTTAACGCTATTGACAGCCTGCCTTCAGATAAAAAACAAGAGATAAAAGCAGCGATCGAAAAAGACCTTGAAGAAGGACCAGATATCGCGATGGTAAATTCAGATAAAGGGATTACTAACCTGCACGTACCGAGTGATATCATCATCGACGCATCTATGCCGGCAATGATTAGAACTTCAGGGCAAATGTGGAATGCTGAGGGAAAAACTCAGGATACCAAGGCGGTAATTCCAGACAGTAGTTACGCTGGATTATACCAGGCTACTATCGACTTCTGTAAAAAACATGGTGCTTTCGATCCAACCACTATGGGTACAGTACCAAACGTGGGATTAATGGCTCAAAAAGCTGAAGAATATGGTTCTCACGATAAGACCTTTGAGATCCCTGCAAACGGAACTGTAAAAGTGATCAACGCTAAAGGAGAAACTGTTCTTGAGCATAAAGTTGAAAAAGGTGATATCTGGAGAATGTGCCAGGTAAAGGATGCGCCAATCCAGGATTGGATAAAACTAGCCATTTCAAGAGCAAGAGCTACTAAAATGCCAGCAGTATTCTGGCTGGATAAAAACAGAGCTCATGATGCTGAATTGATTAAGAAAGTGAATAAATATCTGCCAGAACATGATACCGAAGGTTTAGAGATCAAGATCATGGCGCCTGTAGAAGCTACCAACTATACCATGGAAAGAGTAAAAGATGGGAAGGATACTATATCGGTTACTGGTAACGTACTTAGAGATTATCTTACAGACCTCTTCCCTATTCTGGAATTAGGTACCAGTGCAAAAATGCTATCCATTGTACCGCTAATGAATGGCGGTGGATTGTTCGAAACTGGTGCGGGTGGATCTGCTCCTAAACACGTTCAGCAATTTTTAGAGGAAGGTCATTTAAGATGGGATTCTCTAGGAGAATTCCTTGCTTTGGCCGTTTCTCTGGAACACTTAGGTAATAAATATGACAACTCGAAAGCGCTAACTCTTTCTGAGGCTTTGGATGAGGCTACAGAAAGATTCCTTAACGAAGGCAGATCTCCTTCCAGAAAGGTTAACGAACTAGATAACCGTGGAAGTCATTTCTACCTGGCACTATACTGGGCCAAAGCTCTTTCTACTCAAACTAGTAATAAGGATCTGAATATCTATTTTGAAAGGATCGCTAAGATGATGGAAGACAATCAGGAGAAAATCCTTCAGGATCTTCTGGATGCTCAGGGATCTCCGGTAGATATCGGAGGATATTATCAGCCAGACGAAGAGCTAACTAAAGAAGCGATGCGTCCAAGTGCAAAATTAAATGAGATCCTGGCGACAGACGCCTAACCGAAATCATATTGAAACAGAAAAGCCTCCGCTAATAACGGAGGCTTTTTTTTATTATATAGACATTCTTACTATCCGGGCGCGTTCCATGAAAGTGTCCCTTAATCTTTCCATTTTAGGCTCCATTTTTTCAGCGAAAACCAGATACTGGCATTTAGTTATACTGAGGGGAATTCTAACAATCTCATCAATATTTCCGGGTTTTGAAAGAAATTCGGCATCTTCAAGAATAAAAAGTTGCAATTGCCCTAAATGAATACCGGTCATGGAGAATAATTTTCCCAGTCTTCGAGGTGTGGCGATCACGATATCTACTCCATAATAAATGTCATCTTTTTGATCGTCTATATTTTGCTCTTCATAGGCAGAATATATACGAAGATCCATTTCCATTGTGAACTCCTTAAATTTTTGCTCAAGCTCTAAAGCAGCCTGCTTATCCTTTACATAAATAAGTGCTCTTGGTGAGTCTTCAAAAGCCTTAGAATTTAATTTCTGAATCACACTAATGATCATCGCCGTTGTTTTCCCGGTTCCTTCGGGAGCTAAACAGTAAAGATCTGCTCCACTTTTTATTTTGGGTAATATATTCTTCTGAAATGTAGTAGGATTCTCAAACCCTAAACGTTCAATTGCTTCTTTGAGCGGAGGATTTAATTTTTTGAACGACATAATGCTATTTGAAATTTGATGATACAGATTCTAATCTCTAAAAACTGTATAGTTCACTGCAAAGGTCCGATTTTAAATTTTGATAGGCTGCTTTTTACCGGTTATACTTTAAAATCTTAAGCTATACAACAGATCCAATTTAAAGGACTAAATCGAAATAGTTTAATCTTTCGTTAAACATCTCCGGAAATTAGAACAGAATACAGGCTTTGCTGAAATTTGCAAAATGCTTCCAAATTCTACGGAGAGAAATAAAAAACAGGAATATATCATTCTTCTGGTTCTGGGAACCCTGATTGCCCTTGGTCCCTTTTCAATCGATGCTTACCTGCCTGGCTTTGATAGCATTGCGAAGGATTTTAACACATCGATTAGCCAGATAGGACTTACCCTCACCAGTTATTTTATCGGGATATCCCTGGGACAACTAGCCTATGGCCCAATCATGGATAAATTTGGAAGAAAAAAACCATTGTTGATCGGGCTGGTGATCTATTTTTTATCAGCGATTAGCTGTATGTACTCACCTAACCTGGAGTGGTTGATCGTTTCCAGATTCTTTTTAGCAGTAGGAGCTGCCGCCGGAATGGTTGCAGCAAAGGCTATTGTAAGAGATATTTTCCCGGTACATGAGGTAGCCGGAGCGATTTCCATCTTGATGCTAATAATGGGAGGTGCTCCTATAATTGCCCCTACCGTTGGAAGTTTTATCATAGATTCTTTTGGCTGGGAAATGATCTTCGCATTTCTGGCGGCATTTTGCCTATTAATGATAATAAGTGTTACCAGGTTTTTACCGGAAAGTATAGTACCAGATAAAAAGGTAGATTTAAAACCTAAACAGGTTGCCATTAAATATTTTGGAATTCTAATCCATGCTAAATTCTGGAGTTTTGCCCTTGCCGGAAGTTTCACCATTGGCGCCATGTTCGCTTATATCTCTGATGCGCCTAAACTTTTTATGGGCAACTTTGATCTAACTCAAAAGGAATTCGGACTTTTATTCGGCCTGAATGCAGGTGGACTAATCTTAGGAAGCCAGATAAACCGGTTATTCCTAAGGAAATTCACTACCCTGCAGATCACGCTTTTTAATAGTGTCTTACTGGTAATTCTATCATTCCTTTTTTTGTTGACCTCACTTTTAGAGCTGGGATTCCTTTCAACAGTAATACTTTTATTTCTAATGTTATTCTTGCTGGGTTTCCAAAACCCTAATACCACAGCCCTATCCCTGGAACCTTTTAAAAAGAAAGCAGGCCGAGCATCGGCATTGATAGGAAGTCTAAAAATGATCCTGGGAGCCTTTACTTCATTTCTAATAAGTTTATTTCACACCTCCAGCTCTGTGCCGCTCGCAGTGATCTTATTAAGCTGCTTATTAATTAGCTTCCTGCTTTTATTTAGATTCTCGAAAAAGGAAAAACGAAAGCTTCGGCTTAGTGAATTTTAAACTTTTTTATTAGAATACTTAACTCTATTTTTGAAATAAAAAATTGAAGTTCCGCTATTTAGCTTTACTACTGCTATTTCTTATTTTTAATAGTACCGTCAGTGCTCAGCAATTATATTCCCTAAACGGTGTAATTACTGATGCATCCAGCAACGAAACTCTTATTGGTGTTAACCTTTTAGTACCGGAAGCCGGTACAGGAGTAGTCACCAATGATTATGGTTATTATTCCATAAAGCTACCTAAGGGAGTATACGAAATTGAAATCTCCTATATAGGTTATCAGAGTATCCAGAGAACCATTAATCTGGACTCTAACCAAAAGCTGGATTTTCAATTAACTGAAGCTTCAGAAAGTCTGGACGAGGTAGTCATCACAAGTGATATTGAGGGTTTGAACATTAGAAAACCCGAAATGAGCGTGAACAGGCTTTCTATAAACACTATTCAGAAACTACCCGTAGTTTTTGGCGAAGTAGATGTGGTGAGATCTCTTTTGCTCCTTCCCGGGGTATCGAATGCCGGAGAAGGTTCCTCCGGTTTTAATGTTCGTGGTGGCGCGGTAGATCAAAATCTTATACTTCTGGACGAGGCCACGATCTATAATTCCTCGCATCTTTTTGGTCTTTTCTCGGTATTTAATCCAGACGCAATAAAGGATTTGAAATTATATAAAGGTGGAATTCCTGCCAAATATGGCGGCAGAGTATCATCTGTTCTTGATATTTACCAGCGTGATGGTAATAGCAAGGAGTTTAAAATGCAGGGAGGTATAGGTGCGATTTCCAGCAGATTGCTTGCTGAAGGGCCAATTGTAAAAGATAAAGGTTCCTTTTTGATAGGAGGGCGAAGTTCTTATGCGCATTTATTTCTGAAATTGACCGATAACGAGAACTCTGCCTATTTTTATGATCTCAATACAAAATTGAGCTATAATCTTGATGACCGGAATAAGCTTTTACTTTCGGGATATTTTGGCAGGGACGTATTCAATATCAGTCAGAATTTTGAAAACACTTATGGAAATGCCGTTCTGAACCTTAGATGGAACCATATATTTTCAGATGATATCTTTACCAATCTTTCAGTAATCTATAGTGATTACTACTAT
>JBFIMP010000016.1:0-20120 GCA_041611635.1 Christiangramia sp. | reverse complement strand
GTGTGTCGATTTTATTTCTTAGCGTCTTCGATATATTAAACTGCCTGACCTACAGTAGCGATATTCTCTGCCTGATCGTCTGGTATCTGGATATCAAATTCCTTCTCAAATTCCATGATCAATTCTACTGTGTCTAGTGAATCAGCACCCAAGTCGTTGGTGAAGCTGGCTTCGTTTACAACTTCATTCTCGTCAACACCTAATTTGTCAACGATAATAGCTTTTACTCTTGATGCAATGTCTGACATAATTTTTTATTTTAATTTTGATTAGGTGGCAAAAATAAAAAACTTTATTTTAAAACCGATTTTTCCTCTAAAAATGTGATGGTAATTTACATAAAATTCATTGAAAGCCTTTAATTTTACATCCAATTAAATGTTAACAGCCTTATTTTGAGCCATAAAGAGAATGCCAGAACCAGCAAGATTGTGATTTTTGCTTCGGGCTCTGGCACCAATGCCGAAAATATCATCAAATTCTTTCAGAAATCCAGGAGTACCGAAGTTATCGCTGTACTTTCTAACCGCAGGTCTGCCGGTGCCTTAAGAAGGGCTCACGATCTAAATGTCAAGGCCCTTTTATTCGATAAGGATGCCTTATATAATTCGCATGATGTATTGAATATCCTGAAAGATATGGATCCAGACCTGATTGTCCTGGCCGGATTTCTATGGTTGTTCCCTACTAATATCATAAAAGCATTCCCGAACAAGATCATAAATATCCACCCTGCCCTGTTACCTAAATATGGCGGCAAGGGAATGTATGGATCAAAAGTTCATGAAAGTGTGATCGATGCAAAGGAAAAAGAAAGTGGTATCACCATTCACTATGTTAATGAAAAATATGATGAAGGCCAGACCATTTTTCAGGCTACCACACCTGTACATGAAAATGACACTGCAGAAACTCTTGCTGAAAAAATCCATGAATTAGAATACAGGCATTTCCCAGAAGTAATTCAGCAATTACTAGAAAAGAACAATTAGTGCATACACCAGAAGTTCATATTTATACCGATGGGGCAGCAAGAGGCAACCCGGGTCCTGGAGGTTTTGGGATCGTGATGGAGTGGGTAGGCAAACCCTATAAAAAAGAATTTGCCCAGGGCTTTAAGCTAACTACCAATAACCGCATGGAATTAATGGCCGTGATCGTCGCTTTAAGCAAACTGAAAAATCCCGGAACCCAGGCCACCGTTTTTACAGATTCTAAATATGTGGCAGATGCGGTAAACAAAGGATGGATCTTTGGCTGGGAAAAGAAGAATTTTGCAAATCGCAAGAACACCGACCTCTGGAAAGCCTTCTTAAAGGTTTACCGCAGGCATAAGGTCAAATTTCAATGGATAAGAGGCCATAATAACCATCCTCAAAACGAACGCTGTGACACTTTAGCGGTGATTGCCTCTAAAGGAAAGAGCCTTATCGAAGACACAGGTTACAAAGCTTAACATATCCAAGCCAAATTGAGGTTTACACCTTGAAAAACAAACTGTATATTTGCAGCGTCATTTTAAAACCTGTTATGAGCAAATTACTTATTGTTGGAACCGTTGCGTTCGATGCTATTGAAACTCCTTTTGGAAAAACTGACAAGATTCTTGGTGGTGCTGCCACGTATATAGGACTTTCAGCTTCAAATTTTGATGTTGAAAGTGCTGTGGTTTCTGTTGTTGGGGAAGATTTTCCACAGGAATACCTTGACCTTCTAAAAACGAATAACATCAATATTGAAGGCGTAGAAGTTGTAAAAGGAGGTAAAACTTTCTTTTGGAGCGGAAGATATCACAATGACCTTAATACCAGAGATACCCTGGACACCCAACTAAATGTACTTGCAGACTTTAACCCCGTAGTACCTCAATCTCATAAAGACGCAGAGTTTGTAATGCTGGGAAACCTGCATCCTTTAGTGCAATTAAGTGTTCTGGAACAGGTAAAGGAACCAAAACTTGTGGTACTGGACACTATGAATTTCTGGATGGACAATGCCCTGGAAGATTTGATGAAAGTTATCGAGAAGGTAGATGTAATCACCATTAACGATGAAGAAGCCAGACAATTATCTGGAGAATATTCCCTGGTAAAAGCCGCCAGAAAGATCGAAAAGATGGGGCCTAAATATGTTGTGATCAAAAAAGGAGAACATGGAGCGCTTTTATTTCATAAAGGACAGATTTTCTTTGCACCGGCCTTACCATTGGAAGAAGTATTTGATCCAACTGGAGCCGGAGATACCTTTGCCGGAGGATTCATTGGATATCTAGCCAGAACCGGCGACGTTTCATTTGAAAATATGAAAAGCGCCATTATTTACGGCTCTAATCTCGCTTCTTTCTGTGTGGAAAAATTTGGAACCGAAAGGATGCAAAATCTTACCGGAAGCCAGATGAACGAGAGGCTTTATGAGTTTAAAAAATTAACTCAGTTCGAAACACAACTGGATTAATATCGCGCCCTGTAATATCAGGGCTTTTTTTATGACAAACACAACGAAATTCCTAAAGGAAACTAAGATATGAGTGATGCTTTAAAACACGAATGCGGAATTGCCCATATAAGGCTATTAAAACCTCTGGACTATTATAAAGAGAAGTACGGGACTGCATTTTACGGGGTGAACAAAATGTACCTGATGATGGAAAAGCAACATAACCGTGGGCAGGATGGCGCCGGTTTTGCAAGCATCAAGCTTAACACGATCCCTGGCGAACGTTACATTAGCCGGGTAAGATCTAATCAAGCCCAACCAATTCAGGATATTTTTGAACAGATCAATCAAAGGATCAATGACGAAATTAAAGCCAACCCTGAGTATGCAAACGATACAGATCTGCAAAAAAGATATATTCCTTACCTGGGAGAGGTATTCTTAGGGCATGTTAGATACGGTACTTTTGGCAAGAACAGCATAGAAAGTGTACACCCTTTTCTTAGGCAGAACAACTGGATGCATCGAAATCTAATTGTGGCAGGAAACTTTAACATGACCAATGTAAATAAGCTCTTCAATAATCTTGTCGCGCTGGGCCAGCATCCAAAGGAAAGAGCAGACACGGTCACTGTAATGGAAAAAATAGGCCATTTCCTGGATTCTGAAGTTAGAAAACTTTACAAGAAACTTAAGAAGGAAGGCTATACCAAGGTACAGGCATCACCGATTATTGCTGAAAAACTAAATGTAGCCAAGATTCTCAAGAAATCTTCCAAGAACTGGGACGGCGGATACGCCATGGCTGGGTTAATTGGTCACGGAGACTCATTCGTATTGCGTGATCCAGCGGGAATTAGACCCGCGTATTACTACAAGGATGACGAAGTTGTTGTGGTAGCCTCAGAAAGACCGGTAATACAAACCGTTTTTAACGTCGATTTTAAAGATGTGCATGAATTACCACCGGGTAACGCAATCATCACAAAAAAGAACGGAGAGGTTTCTATCACCGAAATCCTTGAACCACTTGAAAGAAAGGCATGTTCTTTTGAAAGAATCTACTTTTCAAGGGGTAGTGATGCAGAGATTTATGAAGAAAGAAAAATGCTGGGCAGACTGTTAATGCCAGATGTTTTAAAGTCTATAGAGCATGACACCCTTAAAACTGTATTTTCATTTATTCCCAATACTGCCGAAACATCATTTTATGGAATGGTTGAAGCAGCCCAGGATGAATTGAACAAACAAAAGAATGAGGCCATTCTTGAAGAAAAGGAAACCCTCACCGATGCCAGGCTTCAGGAAATACTTGCACATCGATTAAGAACCGAAAAGATCGCGATTAAAGATGTGAAGCTAAGAACATTTATCACAGAAGACAGCAGCCGGGACGATCTGGTAGCCCACGTTTATGATGTTACTTATGGAGTGGTGAAACCAGAAGACAACCTTGTTATTATAGATGATAGTATTGTAAGGGGAACCACTCTTAAGAAAAGTATCATAAAAATGATGGACAGATTAAAACCAAAGAAAATTATCGTGGTTTCCTCTGCTCCTCAAATTAGGTACCCAGATTGTTACGGTATAGATATGGCGCGACTGGAAGACCTGGTAGCATTTAGAGCTGCCCTGGAACTTCTTAAAGATGAAGGAAAATATGATATCGTAGAAAAAGTTTACGATAAATGTAAACAACAGGTAGAACTTGATGATCGCGAAGTTCAGAATTTCGTAAAGGAGATTTACGATCCTTTTACCAATGAGCAAATTTCAGACAAGATTTCTGATTTACTAAGTGATGATGATGTGAAAGCAGATGTGAAAGTCATCTATCAAACGGTTGACAATTTACATAAGGCATGTCCGAAAAATCTTGGTGACTGGTATTTCACTGGAGACTATCCAACTGCCGGAGGTAACCGGGTTGTTAATCGAGCTTTTATGAACTTTTTCGAAGGTAAAAAAGATAGAGCCTATTAAAAAGTTACCATTTAACTAATAATCATGCACTTTATCTATTATTCTTTGCGCATGGACCAATTCTATCTACATTAGAATCACCATAACATAAGTAGGTTAAGTTCATGGTAGATTTGGGGCAAAAAAAGGTGGAAATCTATTCCGCCTTTTTTTATTCTGTACTTGCCTTAAATTTAGTAGAAAATTATTACCGATCCCGATACAACTTCCTTAATTTCAGTTATTTAACTATTTAAATAGCACTTCATCTAAAACATTTATTTCAAAAGAATATTCTTTTTATCTTTAATATACCATAGCATAAGTAGGTTAAGTTCATGGTAGATTTGGGGCAAAAAAAGGTGGAATTCTATTCCGCCTTTTTTTATGGAATAAACCCGTGCCAGAGGATGTTGAAGCGCATAAAAAACTGCTTTTCAGTAGTTTAACTAGAATTTAGGCATTTCATCTAAAAACTAAAACTACCCCAAATATTCGTCTTATATTCACTATACCATAGCATAAGTAGGTTAAGTTCATGGTAGATTTGGGGCAAAAAAAGGTGGAATTCTATTCCGCCTTTTTTTATGGAATAAAATTAACCTGACACCATAAAAAAAGACCGCATCACGCGGTCTTTCTATATTACTATTTATGCTTTGTTCTATTTTGCCTTAGCATAACGACTTGAAACTTCTTTCCAGTCTATCACATTAAAGAATGCATCTATATAATCTGGGCGCTTATTTTGGTAATTTAGGTAATATGCATGTTCCCAAACATCAATACCCAAAATTGGAGTTCCGCCACAACCTACTTCAGGCATAATAGGGTTATCCTGGTTTGGAGTAGAACAAACCTCTACCTTACCCCCAGAATGGACACATAGCCAGGCCCACCCAGATCCAAACTGACCTGCAGCTGCCTTGGAAAACTCTTCTTTAAAAGCTTCAAAAGAACCATATGCGCTATTGATAGCTTCGGCAAGTTCACCTTCAGGCTTACCACCTCCATTTGGAGACATGATCTCCCAGAAAAGGCTGTGGTTGTAAAAACCACCACCATTATTACGAACAGCCTTGTTAGACATATCCAGATTCTTCAAAATGTTCTCGATATTTTTCCCTTCAAGATCTGTTCCCTCAATGGCAGCATTTAATTTACTAGTGTAACCTGCGTGGTGCTTACCATGGTGAATCTCCATAGTTCTAGCATCAATATGTGGTTCCAATGCATCAAAAGCAT
Organism: Christiangramia sp.; assembly: GCA_041611635.1. Taxonomy (GTDB): domain Bacteria; phylum Bacteroidota; class Bacteroidia; order Flavobacteriales; family Flavobacteriaceae; genus Christiangramia. Next base: position 14,474 of record JBFIMP010000016.1, on the reverse strand, counting down.
ATTTTAATTTTGGTAACTCAAAAGACATAATTATCTGATTTTTTAGTGATTAGTACTTAAACTGACCCAAATTTAGCTATTAGGCTATTTAAAGGAAATTATTTAGTGTTATAAAATACTTAAAAGGATTGCCATTATGGCTCTCATTTTTATTTTAAATTTAAACTTTTGTAATTCTGGCTAATCTCACTAATATCCTTCTTTTTGAAAAACTCCTTTAATATTTACAATGCCTCGGCAGGTTCCGGTAAAACCTTTACTCTTGTAAAAGAATATCTTAGCCTGCTCTTCACTTCTTCCAAAAAAGATCGTTATAAAAATATACTTGCGATCACTTTCACTAATAAGGCAGTAGGAGAAATGAAAAAAAGGATTATCGAAAGCCTGGCAGATTTCTCCAACCCCGTAAATGATAAGGAGGATAACGCCCTACTGAATATAATCTCTGAAGAAACCGGCCTTTCCACCTTAGAGTTAAGAACCAGATCTGCAGAGATATTAAAAAGCATTATTCACAATTATGCAGCTTTCGAGATCTCAACCATAGATGGGTTTACACATAGGGTGTTAAGAACCTTTGCCAGGGACCTTGGCATTCCTATGAATTTTGAAGTAGAGCTTAGCGCAGATGAAGTCTTAATGGAAGCTGTAGAAAGCCTGATTAGCCGTGCCGGAAATGATAAAAAATTAACCAGAGTCCTTATAGATTATACGCTGTCTAAAACTGATGATGACAAAAGCTGGGATATAAGCCGTGATCTTTTCCAGATCTCTAAACTGCTCATTAACGAAAATCACCAGAAAGCGATCCAAACGCTAAAGAGCAAAACCCTCGAGGATTTTGAGAAATTTGGTAAAAAGATAGGTTCAGACATAAGGATCGCAGAAGAAACTTTGAAACTTTCAGCAGAATCATTTTTCGATCTTATAGAAAGCAGCGGAATCCAGGAGTCTGATTTTAGTGGAAAGTATGTTCCAAAACATTTCAAAAAGCTTGAATCTGGCGATACAACGGTAAATTTCAGCGCAAAATGGGCTGAGAATATAGCAGATCAGCCTTTATACCCCAAGAAAGCCAGTGAAGATGCCAAAAGAGCTCTTGACGGCATTCAGGATAAAATTGTAGATATCTTCAATACCACTAAAAAAGCCTATTTCCAGATAGAATTTTTAGAAGAAATCAAAAAGAATCTGGTACAATTATCCCTTCTCAATGAGATCAACAGGGAAGTAGAAGCTATCAAGAAAGAACGCAACCTGGTGCTAATTTCAGAATTCAACCCCAGGATTAGTGAACAGGTGAAGGATCAGCCAGTTCCTTTTATATATGAGCGCCTGGGAGAAAGATATGAGCATTACTTCATAGACGAATTTCAGGACACCTCAACCATGCAATGGGAGAACCTGGTTCCCCTTGTGGGAAATAAACTGGATTCTGAAGATGCTGCCGGGCTCACCATCGTGGGAGATGCCAAACAAAGCATTTATCGCTGGCGTGGTGGGCGGGCAGAGCAACTCATCGACCTGAGCAACCTTAAAACCCTTCCTTTCCAAACAGAACAGAAGGTGGTAAATCTACCTGATAACTTCAGGAGTGGCTCGCAGGTGGTTAACTTCAATAACGGCTTTTTTCAATATGCCGCTTCCATGCTTAATTACCCAGAATATTCAGAATTATTCCATAATTCTGCACAAAATCCAAAGAAAGGAGATTATGGCTATGTTAATATAGAATTTGTACAGGCTGTAAACCGGGATGAAGAACTTGAAATATATCCACAAAAAATCCTTGAGATCATCGAAAATCTCGACGCTAAGGGCTTCAACCGTAAAGATATTTGCATACTTACCCGCAGAAGAAGCGAAGGTGTGGCAGTGGCCAAATATTTAAGTGAGAATGCTGTGCCTGTCATTTCATCGGAAACCCTGCTTCTATCACAATCGCCAGAAGTAAGATTCATTGTAGATCTGCTATTCTATTCTATGAATCCAGAAGATGACAAGATAAAACTTAGTATCTATGATTACCTGGCAGAAAAATTGATCCCGGAGGAAAACATACACCAGGTCCTGATTCAGAATTTAAAGAAGAACGGGGCTGATTTCTTTGAATGGCTTAAAGAATATGACCTGGAATTTGATCTTTTCCAGATAAAGAGACTTTCATTATACGAGGCTGTTGAATATATTATACGCACATTCGGGCTGGTTAAAGACTCTAATGCATATATACAGTTCTTCCTGGATTTCGTATTTGAAACTGCACAGAAAACCTCTAACGGATTAGGTGAATTCCTGGATAAGTGGCAACAGAAAGCAGACAAACTAAGTATTGTGGTGCCAGAAGCAGATAATGCCGTCCAGATCATGACCATACATAAATCTAAAGGTTTGGAGTTTCCAGTAGTTATCTATCCATTTGCAAATTCAGACCTTCAGGACACCAGGAATGACAACTTATGGCTGGATATCAATGATGAAAATATCCCTATAGCCTATGTAAGCGCCTCTCAGAAAATGTTGCACTGGAATGAGAATGCCGCAGCTAAATTCGAGGACCTTTTGTTTAAGAACGAGCTGGATACATTGAATGTACTATATGTAGCCTGTACCAGGGCGGCCCAGCAACTGTATATACTTTCTAACCATAACGAAAAGCCAAAAAAGAGCCCGAATGTATCAGATTTGCTGGTAGATTTTATAAGGTCGACCGGAAAATGGGATGGTAGCCTTACTTATACCTTTGGTGATGCCGAGAAGGCCATAAATTCAAAAGCAACAGGAAACTCCGGTATCCATGCTTCTAAATATTATTCTTCACCAACTCAAAATCAGGCGGTGAATATTGTGACCAGATCTGGTTCCTTATGGGATTCAAAGCAACAGGAAGCCATAGAAAAAGGTGAGATTGCCCACGAGATCCTGGCCAGGATCCATAAAAAAGAAGATCTTAATTCGGCTGTAGAATGGGCTGTAAATAATGGGATCATAGCCGAAGAATCAAAAAATGAAATTTCAAGACTTATTTCAGGAATCATTGAACATCCAGATTTACAGGAATTCTTTTCACCAGAGGCTAAAAATCTAAATGAAAAAGAATTGATCACTACCTCTGGAAAAAGATTAAGGCCAGACAGGCTTAATTTTGAAGGGAAAAAAGTAAGTATCATAGATTATAAAACTGGAGGTTTTGTAGATACTCACACCAGGCAGATTTTAGAATATGCTAATGCACTGCAGGATATGGGCTATTTAATTGATAAATGTTTATTGATTTACACTAATAATCCAATTATCATTAAGAATGTATAAAAGAAGTTTAAATTTGTGAGTTGTGAACTGGCAGAATATGGATGCCCGGTACCTTCTATAACTTTACAAGGTCTACCAAAAGCCATAAAGTAAAATTCAGATATAAATTATTTTAATATGTACGGAGACATAAAAGAGCATTTAGAAAAAGAGATTGAAGAAATAAAAGAAGCCGGACTTTATAAAAAAGAACGAATTATCACCAGCCCTCAGGATGCAGTTATCAAGATCGCATCTGGCCAGGAAGTGATCAATTTCTGCGCTAATAATTACCTGGGATTATCTTCACACCCTGAAGTTATAAAAGCAGCTAAAGACACTCTTGATTCACACGGATTTGGAATGTCCAGTGTTCGTTTTATCTGCGGTACTCAGGATATACACAAAGAACTGGAGCAGAAAATTTCAGATTTCTATGGTACAGAAGATACCATTCTTTACGCTGCATGTTTTGATGCCAACGGGGGAATCTTTGAACCTTTATTAACCAAGGATGATGCTATCATTTCAGATTCGCTTAATCACGCTTCTATTATCGACGGAGTAAGATTATGTAAAGCAGCACGCTACAGGTATCAGAATGGTGACATGCAAGACCTTGAAAACAAATTAATAGAAGCAAACGAAAAAGGCGCTCGCTATAAACTAATCGTAACCGATGGTGTATTTTCTATGGATGGCCTGGTTGCGCCATTAGACAAGATCTGTGATCTGGCAGATAAATACGATGCCATGGTTATGATAGATGAGTGTCACGCTACAGGCTTCATTGGCGAACAGGGAATTGGCACCCTGGAAGAAAAAGGGGTCTTAGGCAGGATAGACATAATTACGGGAACTCTAGGTAAAGCTTTAGGTGGCGCAATGGGCGGATACACTACAGCAAAAAAAGAAATCATCGAGATACTTAGACAAAGATCCAGACCTTATTTATTTTCAAATTCATTGGCACCAGCTATCGTGGGAGCATCGATCAAAGTATTTGATATGCTAAAAACAGACAATAGCCTGAGGCAAAAATTAAAGGAAAATACTGCCTATTTCAAGAAAGGTGTAAAAGAGGCTGGTTTCGAGATCATTGATGGTGAATCTGCCATTGTACCAGTGATGTTACACGATGCCAAGCTATCCCAGGATATGGCAGATAAATTATTAGAAGAAGGTATTTACGTAATTGGATTCTTTTACCCGGTGGTACCTAAAGGAAAAGCCCGAATTCGAGTGCAACTATCTGCTGCACATGAAAAAGAGCATTTAGATAAAGCAATTAATGCTTTTAAAAAGGTAGGAAAACAGTTAGGCGTAATTTAGTTTAAAAAAGAGCAAATAAAAGTCGTTGAATTATTATCAAAATAATTGATAATCAGATATCAAAATGATTACAAATCACTTGGAAACGCGCTGTAATTAAGAAAACTTTATTATTTTTACCTTTGTTAATATACATTAAGCGTATACTTTTGTTCACAATTAACACTTAAAACTAAACTATTAAATATGAAACATCTTAGCAAAATTGTACTTGCCTCATTACTGATATTGGGCTTTACTTCGGTTAAGGCACAGGATGCTGACAACCCATGGGCAATTGGTATTGGTACCAATGCTGTCGATTTCTATCCTGTAGGAGAAGATGCTCCTCGTGGTGATATGTTCGACGAATATTTCAATACCGGAGACCACTGGAACATTCTACCAGCAGTATCCAGACTTACAGTATCCAGATATATCGGTGCAGGATTTGTTGGGGAATTAAGTGGTACAATCAACTCAATTGAAAACTACGGTGATAGATCTGTGGGAGATCTTGCATATTATGCCGTTGACCTTAGTGCAGATTATAGCCTTAGAGCAATGCTAAACGGCGGATGGTTTGATCCGGTTGTTGGTATTGGTGGTGGTTACACCTGGATAGGTGATCAAGGTGGCGAGGATCTACAGAATGCTGACGCCGCAACCCTTAATGGTAAATTAGGAATTAACTTCTGGTTCTCAGATAATATTGCACTTTCTTTAGAATCTAAGTATAAGCATGCCTTCGAACCTGAAAGCGCTAAGCATTTCCAACATGCTGCCGGAATTAAGTTCGTATTTGGTGGTAAAGATACTGACGGTGACGGAGTGTATGACAAATATGATGAGTGTCCAGAGGAGCCAGGACTTGAAGAATTTAACGGTTGTCCTGATACTGATGGTGACGGAATCGAAGATCGTCAAGATGCATGTCCACAAGAAGCTGGTTTAGCTGAATTTGACGGATGTCCTGATACTGACGGAGACGGAATCGCAGATCCAGATGATGACTGTCCAGAAGAAGCTGGTTTAGCTGAATTAAACGGTTGTCCAGATGCTGACGGTGACGGGGTAAGAGATGCTGAAGATGACTGTCCAGAAGAAGCTGGTCCTGCTGAAAACAACGGATGTCCTTGGCCTGATACTGACGGTGACGGAATCCTTGATAAGGATGATGACTGTCCAGAAGAAGCTGGTCCTGCTGCAACTAATGGTTGTCCAGAGCCAACTGCAGAAGTTATTTCTGAATTAAACGAATATTCAAAAACTGTTCTTTTCGATCTTAACAAGGCGACTATCAGAAAAGAATCTGAAGATGCATTACAATCTATTGTTGATATCATGAATGAGTACTCTACGACTATTTTCCACGTAGAAGGTCATACAGATAGTACTGGAAGTGATGCTTACAATATGAAGCTTTCAAAAGAGCGTGCTGCTTCTGTGGCTAAATGGTTAGAAGAACATGGTGTACCTGCGAAGAGATTAACTTCTGAAGGTTACGGTGAAACTCAGCCAATCGCTACTAACAGTACAGCTGCTGGAAGACAAGAAAACAGACGTGTTGAGATTTCTCTAGATAAAGACAGAGAGATGAAAGACAAATCTGGTAAATAGTATTACGCTTAGTATGTACTAATAATTCATACAAGAAAACGCTCCGCATTGCGGGGCGTTTTTTTATTTTAGGCGTATGGAATCATTTATACGCGAAGTTTTACAGAAGCTCCAGCATTCTGATACTCCCCTTTCTGATATTATATTTATTCTTCCCAGCAAAAGAGCAGGATCCTACCTGATCAAGGAATTAGCCTCCATCACAAAAAGCACCATTTTTGCCCCTAAGATCTATAGTGTAGAAGAATTCACAGAAGTAATTTCCGGCTTACAATCTATAGATAACACCATCAGCCTTTTTGAGTTTTATGATGTGTACAAAGCACTTACTCCAGAAAAAGACACCGAAGATTTCGAAACATTTATCACCTGGGCTCAAAGCCTCATCCAGGATTTTAATGAAATAGACAGATATCTTATAGATCACAAACCCTTTTTTGACTATTTATCGGGAATCCAGGATCTGAAGCACTGGTATGTTCAGGAAGAGAAAACAGACCTGATTAAGAAATATCTAAAGTTCTGGAAAAAGCTACCGTTATATTATGAGGAGCTATCAAAGAGACTTGTTGCAAAAGACCAGGGTTACCAGGGTCTAATCTATCGTAAGGCTACTGAAAATATTCAGCAATATATATCTGAGAATAATCAGAAGCATATATTCATTGGCTTTAACGCCTTGAATGCTGCAGAGCAAAAGATTATACAGGAATTGCTGGAAAAAGAGCGAGCCGAGGTTTTCTGGGATATGGATAAAGTTTTTTATGAAGATGGATCTCATGCAGCCTCTATTTTTATACGCGACTACATCAAAAACTGGAATTTCTACCAGAACCATTCCTATGAGCATTTTTCAGAAAATTATGCTAAGGAAAAGAATATAGAACTCATTGGTGCACCCAAGAATATTGGTCAGGCAAAATATATTGGGGAGATCCTGAATGGCCTTGATCCATCTCAACTGGAGAATACAGCGATAGTATTAGGCGAGGAAGAACTCCTGTTGCCTGTTCTTAATTCCCTGCCTTCAGAGATCAACGAGCTTAATATTACCATGGGATTTCCTATAAAGAACGCTCCCATCAACTCTTTGTTCGAAAGTCTTTTCCAGATTCATTTGAACAACAATAGCGAATACTATTACAAAGAGATAATTTCTGTGATTAACCATCCTTCTTTGAATCCTTTGTTAGGCAATCATGCTGAGGAATTAGTGTCCAGGATCAATGCTGAAAATCTGGTTTACCTCAAATATGAAAAGATCAATGCCGCTTTTCCTGAAGAAATGAAACCAATCATCAAGGCGTGTTTTGAACCAAAAAAAGATTCAGTTTCCAGTCTTATAGAAGACCTTCATTCCTTGATACAGTTGTTGAAAACCCATTTAAAAGTGGAAGAAGACACAATATCCCTGGAATTCTTATACCATTTCCATGTTTTATTTAATAAACTCGAAAACCTGAATGGGAAATACCCCCATTTAAAAAGCATTAAATCGCTTTATAATTTTTATAAGGAATTACTGAGTACAGAAACCCTGGATTTCCAGGGGAAACCTTTCAAGGGACTTCAATTAATGGGAATGCTGGAGTCTAGAGCGCTGGATTTCGAGACTGTTATTATTACTTCGCTCAACGAAGGAATTTTACCGGCAGGTAAATCTGATAATTCCTTTATTCCCTATGACCTGAAACAAGAATATAAACTGCCTACCTACAGAGAAAAGGATGCGGTATATACCTATCACTTTTACAGGCTGCTGCAGAGAGCAAAAAATGTTTATTTACTATACAATACAGAGTCTGAAGGTTTGAATTCCGGCGAAAAGAGCAGGTTTATTACACAACTGGAGATCGAAAAACAAAAGACACATCAACTAAAAAAGATACTGGTGAGTCCAAGGGTCCCGCAAATAAAGAACGAATTAAAAGAGATTAAAAAAACACCGGAGATGCTGGAGCAAATAAAATCTCTTGCCAGATCGGGATTTTCACCTTCAGCCCTTACCACCTATATAAGAAATCCACTGGATTTTTATCACCAGTATATTCTGGGGGTCAGAGATCAGGAGGAAGTAGAAGAAACGGTAGCTTTTAACACCCTGGGGACGGTTGTTCATAATGCGCTGGAAAATCTCTATAAGCCTTATGAAGCAAAGATAATTACAGAGGAAACCATTCAAAGTTTCATTAAACAGGCAGATCAGGAGATCGCTAAAGAGTTTTCAGCAACCTACAGTAAATTACCTCTTCAAAAAGGAAAAAACCTTCTCATTTTTGAAGTAGCCAAGCGCTATCTGCATAATTTCCTGAGGTTCGAAATAAAAAGATTAAAAAGTGGGGAAGAGATCGAGATCGTTCAGATAGAAAAAGATCTGAAAGTAGAACTTCCCATAGAAAATTTGCCTTTTTCAGTTTATCTTCGCGGCAAGGTAGACCGCTATGAAAAATCTAACGGTATACCCAGAATTATAGATTACAAAACCGGGAAAGTAGAGTCCAGGAACCTTAATGTTAGCGATTGGAGTGAAATAACAAAAGATTATGACAATTACTCCAAAAGTTTTCAGGTTTTAACTTATGCAAGCTTGATTGCACTTGAGAAAGACCTTAAATTCCCCGCCCAAGCTGGTATTGTCTCTTTTAAAAACCTGAAATCGGGATTTTTAAAATTTGAAAAGAAAGAAGTTGGAACAAGAAATAAAGATTCAATGATTACCGAAGAAACCCTGGAGAAGTTCCAAATTGAATTAAAAAAATTAATTATGGAGATCTGCGACCCGGAGATCCCATTTGTTGAAAAAGAAATTAAGAAAAGTTATGGAAGTTTCTAAAGATTTAAACCTGGTAATAGAAGGGAAGCATGATAAACCAATCGTGGCCGATCTAATCTTTAAGGATGACGGTAAACCTAAACCTATAGTAATCTTTTGTCACGGTTACAAAGGTTTTAAAGACTGGGGAGCATGGGATAAAATGGGAGAAAGAATTGCAGAAGAAGGTTTCTTTTTCATTAAATTCAACTTCAGCCATAATGGGACAGATCCCGAAAATCTTACCGAGTTTCTGAATATCGAAGCTTTTGGAGATAATAATTACATAAAAGAACTTGATGACCTACAATCTGTTCTTGACTGGATGCTTTTACCAGATTTTAAATATGCCAAACAAATAAAGCCAGATGATATCAGTCTTATAGGTCATTCCCGAGGTGGAGGCATCGTGGTTATTAAAGCGGCTGAGGATAAAAGGGTAACCAAATTGATCACTCTTGCCTCTGTATCAGATTTTGGATCCCGTTTTCCTGAAGGAAAAAAACTCGAAAAATGGGAAAAGAAAGGGGTGCAGTATATTGTAAACACCAGAACAGGACAACAATTACCTCATCATTACCAGTTCTATAAGAACTTCAGAGAAAACAAGGAGCGCCTTAATATTAAAAAGGCAGCCAAAAAATTACAGATTCCCCATTTAATAGCTCATGGAAGCAGTGATACCAGCGTCTCTATTGGCGAAGCTGGAAATCTATTCGAATGGAGCCCAGCACCAAAATTATTGCTGGTAGAAAATGCAGATCATGTTTTTGGAATCTCTCACCCATGGAATGGAGAGGAACTTCCTAAAGTATTTAAACATGTGATCAATAAAAGTATAGATTTCCTGAAAACCGACTCTAAGGTTCTCTGGGATGAATATGGAGATTCCAATGATGATTAGAAATTAAAACCACTGCCAAACAGTGGTTTTTTTATAAGGTATAATGGAATTTATGCAAATAAATTATGATCCAGCAAAGTATTAGTTTGCAGTTTTCAGGGACCTGTTATAGCAGTTTCCATATCCCAGAAAGACTGACAGAAATCTTTAAATTGCTGGAAAAGATACATTATGGTTAAGCGCTAATTTCAATATAGAATAGCCCACCGAAGCCTAAAGGATAACCTATGACCTCTATAAATAAAAAACCACTGCAATGCAGTGGTTTTGGTGGAGAATATCGGAGTCGAACCGATGACCTTTTGGCTGCCAGCCAAACGCTCTAGCCAGCTGAGCTAATCCCCCGGCTGGGAGCAAATGTAACAATTTTTCCGAAATATGAAAATGTTTATTTTTCTGAAATTATATGATAAGAATAGCCCAAATTAAAGACCTAAAGGAAATAAAATCCCTTACCGAAGCCTGTGCGCAGGCCATGATCCAGAAGAACATCTATCAATGGAACGAACATTATCCTTCCCTGGAAAAACTGGAAGCAGATATTTTAAAAAAGGACCTTTTTGTTCTTGAAGAAAACAATAGAATTATTGGGATCATTGTGATCACTCCTGAAAAGGACGAAGAATATATTCCTGTCAAATGGCTCAGTAAAACTGAACATAATCTTTATATACACCGGCTGGCCACGCATCCAGATCATTGGGGTAAAGGATATGGACAATTATTAATGGATTTTGCTGAAGATTATGCAAAAAAGCACAATTATGCATCGGTTAGACTGGATACATTCAGTCAGAATTTCAGAAATCAACGGTTTTACGAGGCCAGGGGATACCAGAGACTGGGCAATATCTATTTCCCGAAACAAAGCGAACATCCATTTTATTGCTATGAATTGCTTATTTAAGCCTGTGCATTCTATATTTGTCCAGTATTTGATGAGCCCTTGGAAAATTCAGTAAGCTTTAAGAACATAAATAAGATCGCCATTCCTGCAATTATCGCGGGAATTGCAGAACCGCTTATCTCTCTTACCGATATCGCGGTGATTGGGAATGTAGAGGAAAATTCTATAGAAGCGCTGGCAGCAGCAGGGATCGTAGGTTCATTCCTGTCTGCCATTATCTGGATAGTTGCCCAGACCAAAACGGCGATATCTGCTATTGTATCCCAACACCTGGGAGCAAATAGATTGCACGCAGTTAAAACTCTGATCCCGCAGGCAATCGCGTTTAATTTTATTTTTAGCCTGGTCATCTATGCAACTACTGCGTTCTTTGCCAAGGCTATTTTTAGCGCCTATAATGCCGAAGGTCTTATATTACAATACTCCGGAGATTATTACCAGATACGTGCCTTGGGATACCCCCTAACCCTGGTCACATTTGCGATTTTCGGGGTTTTTAGAGGATTGCAGAACACTTTGTGGGCTATGAAGTGTAGTTTAACGGGGGCGGCAGTAAACGTTGTCCTGGATTATCTCCTGGTGTATGGGCTAGACGGACTCATACCTCCGCTTCACCTTAAAGGCGCAGCTTATGCGAGTTTAGCAGCCCAGGGAACCATGCTGGTCATGGCGCTTTGGTTCTTTTTCAAAAAAACTCCCTTTCATTTAAAACTGAGCTTAAATATAAATCCAAGAATGAGAGGCCTGCTAATTATGGCGGCCAATCTTTTTATAAGAACAGCAGCTCTTAACTTCGCCATATACCTGGCCAATGCCTATGCCACAGATTATGGTAAGAATTATATCGCGGCTCAAAGCATACTCATGAATATCTGGTTGTTTTTCAGTTTTTTCATAGACGGCTATGCCAATGCCGGTAATGCAATTGGAGGCAAATTGCTTGGAGCTCAGGATTACAGGAATTTATGGGAACTCAGCAAGAAAATCAGCAAATATGCCGTGCTTATTGCACTCATTCTAATGGGAATCTGCGGGCTTTTTTATAACCAGATAGGATTGATTTTTAATAAGGAAGCAAGTGTACTTGCCATATTCTCTTCGGTATTCTGGATCGTACTTCTAATGCAGCCTGTAAACGCGATAGCATTTATGTTCGATGGAATCTTTAAGGGTCTTGGGGAAGCAAAATATCTTAGAAATGTATTACTCGCCGCCACCTTCCTGGGCTTTACTCCTGCCCTGTTGATTTCAGATCACTTTGGCTTAAAATTATACGGTATCTGGATCGCCTTTTTTATCTGGATGCTTATTAGAAGTAGTACGCTGGTTATATATTTCAGAAGAAAATACCTGCATAAGGACGTTTAGATTGTGTTAAGCAAGCTTCTGCTTTGGTCTAATATCCTTAACTTTGATAAAAACCCTCTTATTTATGACAACCAGCCGCGAGAACGGAAGTTTATTTACTAATATCAATAATAAGATCGCTACTGTCGAATTTGGTCACCCGGCCAGTAATTCATTCCCATCTATTCTTTTAGACCGACTGGAAAAGGAAATCCTTCAACTTTCATATAACAATGATGTGAATATTATTCTGCTAAGATCTGAGGGCGAAAAAGCCTTTTGTGCAGGTGCCTCTTTCAATGAACTTATAGAGATCAATGATCTTGAATCTGGGAGAAAGTTCTTTTCAGGCTTCGCAAATGTGATCAACGCGATGCGTGAATGCAAAAAGCTCATCGTGGGGAGAGTCCAGGGAAAAACCGTAGGTGGCGGCGTAGGTTTGGTAGCTGCCTGTGATTATGCATTTGCCACAGATGCAGCGGCTATAAAATTATCTGAATTAAGCATTGGGATAGGACCTTTTGTGATCGCTCCGGCAGTAGAAAGAAAAATGGGCGTTGCTGCTCTGGCAGAACTCAGCCTTGCTCCCCATGAGTGGAAAAATGCCTATTGGGCAAAGGAAAAAGGATTATTTGCCAGGGTTTTTGAAACCACTGAAGCAATGGATAAGGAAGTAGATTTTTTCACTCAAAAACTAGCTTCCTACAATCCCGAGGCTTTAGCCCAGATGAAGAAAACTCTTTGGAAAAACACAGATCATTGGGCACATACGCTATATGAAAACGCAGGAACTTCAGGAGAACTAGTTCTCTCTGAATTCACCAAGGAAGCGCTCGCAAAATTTAAAAAATAAACCCATTTTTTTCTTTTACACCCTTAAAATAGAACCATAATGCAGGAACATTTACCAAAAGATAAAGACCCGAGTGAAGTACAGGAGTGGGGTTGGACCTTCCAGGAATTCATCACAGAGAATTTCTGGTATTTACTGGCGATCCTGGTCCTGCTGGCATTATTCTTTTATGCGCGCCATCGCTGGAACGTTAGGAATTCACGAAAATATAAGAATTAATGGATCAGGATGCATGGGAAATATTCAGCTTTTTAAGTGGCATGGGATTCTGGCTGTTATTGGCCCTTATCCTAATAGGAGTTTTCGTTTATAAAAAATTCCGCAAATAAATCATCTCGTTTTTAACCAGCCCGTGATACTTAGACGTGGAACCTTAACGGGTTTCACCTCGTGTTCCAGTTCCTGGCTTTCGAAGATCACCACCCGACCAGGTAGAGGATATAAATTGATCGCTTTTTCCTTCCCGTTTTCCTGAACATAAATAGCAAGTTCCCCACCGTTCTCAGGCTTCCAGTCTTCATTGTTGAGATAACAAACCATGGATAGTTTCCTTCGGCCATCGTTTTGAAAAGTGTCTAAATGCCTCTTGTAAAATGTGCCCTCGGGATAAACCGCGTAATGGAATTCTTTATGTAGAATCCCCATAAAACAGGTTCGGTTAAGATAGGTAACCAGGGAATTGATTTTATTAAAATAGACATTCTCTGCAGGCCCTGCTTCGGCTTCGTTGATCCAGAGAATGAAATCCCCACGAACAGATTTTGCGATCACCTCATTGGTTCGGTTACCAATTGCTGCCTTTTTAAAATTATCCTCCTCATATTTTTCCAGCAGGGTAGAACGTAAAAGATCAACCTCATCTGCATTAAAAAAGTCATCTACCACACTGTATTTCTTTTCAAGAAGATCAGATATAATTTTCTCGTAAAGAGGGTTTTCGATAAATTCCAGCTGTTCGAACAGCTCGGGGGCGTTTGCGATCATTAGCTACAAAAATTTCGCAAATGTAAATTATAATTCAATTCAGGAATGTTAAAAATTCAAGCTGAAAATTTCAATTATCTTTGCAGCAAAATCAGTTGAAATGAGCAACATTAGAATCACCAAACAATTCTCTTTTGAAACCGGTCACGCATTATATGGCTACGACGGGAAATGCCGTAATGTGCATGGACATAGCTATAAATTGAGCGTTACCGTGATCGGGAAGCCTATTACAGACAGTGATAATGTGAAATTTGGAATGGTGATAGATTTTGGTGATCTCAAGAAGATTGTAAAGTCTGAAATTGTAGACCAGTTTGACCACGCCACGGTTTTTAATAAGAATACCCCTCATATAGAACTGGCCGAAGAACTTAAGAGTCGGGGCCACCATGTGATCCTGGTAGAATACCAGCCAACCAGCGAGAACATGGTCATCGATTTT
>JBFIMP010000015.1:0-21046 GCA_041611635.1 Christiangramia sp. | reverse complement strand
CAACCGCAAAAATACTTGCGAAGTTCTTAAATAACGGAGAGGTGGCAGAGTGGTAATGCAGCAGCCTGCTAAGCTGTCATCCTTCTTGGATGCCCGGGTTCGAATCCCGGTCTCTCCGCTAGATTTTTAGTCTACGGTTTTTTTATTCTCTTTTTCTGGCTGAAAAATTGGAATAAATTTCCTCCGCATCCCGGGTGCTTTTTAAAGTGATTTGGATCGGAAAAGACTAAAAATAAATTGTCATCATTCGGGGTGTAGCGTAGCCCGGTTATCGCGCCTGCTTTGGGAGCAGGAGGCCGCAGGTTCGAATCCTGCCACCCCGACCATAAAAATCCAATCACATAACGTGGTTGGATTTTTTGTTTGGAGAAAATCGATGTTTACTTCAGATTGGAAACAAACAAAAAAGACAAAGAGCAAAGCCTGATTGGATTTTAATGAGCATCAATACCAAATTCAGGATCAATGACCATGAGGGAGGTAATCCTGCACCCCCCGACTTAAAGCCTTGCATTTTTATGGGAGGCTTTTTTATTTATAAAAAATTAGACACAGGTTCTCCCAATGCTTCGGGACTGCCATCCCTAACATTAAAGCTCAATCCATTGTGCTCTAGAAAAGTATCGGCTCCTAACTGACTAGCTAACCAATTGCAGAGAAGATTAAATCTGCTTCTTAAGAAATTCCTGAAGGCTTGGTATGCCTTAAATGAGACCAATTGCAAGCGGATTGGCGAAACGTATCAATACACCCAGGACATCACAATCCTGGTTCTGTAGATCGCTACAATACCGAAGATCTATAGAATATACAAACCTGGATCTTAAAGAGACAACTCTAAGGAATTAAAGGCTTGTAAAGATCATTGCCTGAGATGCCCAGATCTCTTCGAGAACTTTTTCGTCACAACCTGGTATAGGCAAATGCTGCCTGAATTCTTTTTTTGCTGTAAACATAATTAACATTCTAATCGATAATAATAGCCGGGCAATTAGTAGTACTCGGGTCGCAGGCTAAAATATATTCTTGCAAAGAAATTATCTAAAATCTTTTTAAAAACCGGGAACCTATGATTAATAAAAAACTCTTCAACTACAGGTATATCGCTTAGCCATGACTGTAAATATTTTGACCTGCTCCTTTTCCCATGCCTCATCCTGCCCTAACTCGCCGGCTATTAAACGGACTACAGTTGGTGCCATATCGATAGCCGCTCTTGCGTCTAGAAATAATGCCCTTACCCTTCTGGCAAGAACATCTTCAAGAGTCCTGGCCATTTCATATCTCACCGCCCATATCACTTCTGCTTTTACAAATGGCAACCTTTTATCCAGCTGTTCTCCCAATTCTGGTTTTTCTGAAATTAATTCTTCTATCTTACCTCTGTCACTTCCGTAGAATTGTAAATGACCGTTTCTTTTATAATCCTCTACGGCGCCATGTAATTTCAGGTCTCTGGTCTTACACGTCCTCGCCGGAAGCTTACCCAAAGAAATAGCCTTATTGATAGCATCTTCAGCCATCTTTCTATAAGTGGTCCATTTTCCTCCAGTAATGGTGATCAATCCTGAATTTGAAACAATTATTTTATGACCTCGAGAAATCTCCTTGCTCTTTTCAGATGTATTCTTGGGAGCGGCAAGAGGTCTTAGACCGGCAAAAATGCTTTTAATATCCTTCTTGTTGGCCTGCTTAACATTGTAATTATTAAAGGTATTCAGTATAAAATCGATTTCTTTTTCAAGTGGTTGTGGCTCCAGACTATCGCTTTCCAGATTGGTATCTGTAGTCCCTACCAGGACCCTATTATACCACGGAATTACGAAGAGTACCCTTCCATCTTCGGTTTTTGGTATCATAATAGCATCTTCTCCAGGTAAGAATGATTTGTCAAAAACCAGATGTATTCCCTGGCTGGGAACTATGGTCTTCTTGGCATCGGGATCTTCCATCCTCAGGATTTTATCAGCAAAAACCCCGGTAGCATTTATGACGACGTCTGCTGGGATCTCGTAAGATTTTCCGGTCTCTACATCCTTGGCCAAAACACCAGCAATGTCACCATTTCTATTTTCCTGTAGCCCGGTTACTTCAAAATGATTTAAAAGCGACGCTCCTTTTTCTATACAGGTTTGGGCGAGATTGATAGCCAGTCTTGCATCATCAAACTGGCCATCTTTATAGATGACTCCGCCTTTAAGGTCTTCAGATCTTAAATTTGGTAATCTTGTGAGCACGTCTTCTTTACTAATACGTGTTGATTTGCCTAAGCTTAATTTACCGGCCAGAAAATCATAAGTTTTAAGCCCTAAAGTGTAATAAATACCATCATACCATCTGTAATTCGGAATTACGAAAGTTCTATTTTCTACTATGTGCGGAGCATTTTTTGAAAGTAATCCTCTTTCGTGAAGGGCCTCCATTACCAAACCCATATCACCCTGAGCAAGGTAGCGCACTCCCCCATGGACTAATTTTGTACTGCGACTGGAAGTACCCTTTGCAAAATCCACCTGTTCCAATAACAAGGTTTTATAGCCACGAGTCACACTATCCAGGGCAATTCCCAAACCAGTAGCTCCTCCTCCAATCACAATAACCTGCCATCTGGAAGTAGCGTCGATCTCAATTATCATAGAATTCCTTGAATAGATATTGGGCTTCATTAATCTTTTAAATTTCGGTTACTTTCAAATATAATTATTAAAGTCATCGTGAAGATCATCGAAAGCTTTAAGCATGGTATTACATGAAAAAACATGAACTGACCTTAAAAATATTGGATAAATAAAAGCAAATAAAAGTGTTTAAGCTATTTAATATTCTGGACGCATGTATGGCTGAGAGCAAAGATTTTTAAAATATTATGACGTATTATTACTACTCATATTACTCTTAAAATAGCTGATGCGAAGTATAATTATTTCGATTCCTGGTCTTTGGTCTGTATAATCTAATCTGAACTTCTGTGATTATATATGATTCTAAATAAATTAGCTAGGCAAATCCTACAGAATACTCTATATAACCATGGATTTTCTTGTATTACTCCTATTTTTAAGAATTTATTGAAAAGGAAGAGACTTATTTTAAAAATGCTTCAGGATCCTTATTTAGGTTTTGAATCCCATAAAAGGCTTATAGTTAGAGAAATTCTATAGGGTTACATAAGATGAAATACGACTGATTAGTTATCTCTAGTTAATATATCATCCAAATTACTTCAGGTGCTTCAGATCAAATAATTAGAATCTTGATCAAAAAAAAGAAGAAACTGTCGTTTTTAGGTTTAGATCCCGGAAGCAGTTCTTTTATATAATTCAGCTTTACTTTTAAGCAACTTTTGATTCATTTCGATCTCTTTTAGCTTCGCAGAAATAAGCTGATTTTCCCTACTATTAATTAAGAAAAGAGAACTTTCCCCCAGCTGGAACTTTCGCTCTTCTGCACTCATCATTACGGCATAATCCAGGACCAGTTCACTGATCATGACATTTTGATCTGCCAGCGCCTGTATCTGGTTTTGTAATGCTTTTAAATCATTCAGAATCTTTAAACGGGCATTAGCCAGGTCCAGCTCTGCATTGTTAAGCTCTAGTTTAGCCAGTTGCAGATCTCCCCTTTCCTTTCTTAGGAATAACGGAAAACTGAATTTCATCCCGAACTTATAATCCCGGTTATTCAAGGTATTAATATCATCTGCGGTATCTGTAAGGAAATTATACTGCAGGTCTAATTTTGGTAATAATTTATTTGCTCTTAATTTTTTCTCAATTTCAAGCATATCGATATCATAGGATAAAGACCTCACTTTTGGATGCTCCGAAATATCGATACCAAAGGCTATTTCATCTATGTTCAAGGTCTCAGATACTTCTTCCTGAATATCGGTTTGCGGAATCACTTCAGGAGTAATTTCCAGGGGAATATTATTCTCCCCCCAGATAAAAGTAGAAAGATTCAATCTTGAATTTTTTAGTTCCAGTTGGCTTTGAGAAAGATCTATCCTTCTGTTCTGTATGCTTAGACCAGCTTCTACCGTGTCTATCGCCGGTTTATCACCTACTCTGTACTGATTCTTCACCCCGCCCAGGCGCATCTCTGCGTTCTCAAGGAAATTTTCAAATAATTGATATTTTTTATAATTGGCATGCCATTCAAAATAGGCAAGTGAGGCTTTATACAAAACTTCAGTTACCTGCAGTTGCCTCTTTAGCCTGGTTTGATCACGATATATTTTAGCCTGTTTTAAAGAAGCCATTCTTTCACTCATAAATATACCATCAGAAACATTTAGAGATACCCCGGCCGAATAAAGTCCGTCCTCTGGAACGGTATTTTGAGGATTTAGGTAAACTCCAGAATTATCTTCGAATTTTGCATTGAATTCAAGACCATACCAGGTTGGTATCTTAAAAGCCGAACTAAAATTACTGTAGTAATCTGTAGACTTATAATTTTTGGTGGAATAATCTGCCTCGATCTTGGGATCGAAACTACCTCTGGCTTTTAGCAATTTCATCTCTCCTTCATCCAGAAGCAGGTTAGCCTGCTTCACCAGAGGGTGAAACTTCTTGACCATGGCAATATACTCTGTATAACCCAGGGCGAGACTATCGGCACTTTGAGCATAACTTCCAGAATAGGAAATTACAAAAGCTAATATGATGAAAATTCTTCTCATTTTTCAGCCTTTTCTTTTCCTTCCGGAGTGTAGTAATTAGGCGGGAAACCATTCAACTGTCGCCATATTTCGTACCAAATAGGCACATCTTCCAGAAGAGCTAAAGTATTTGCGCCAGAACCTACCCTTATCGCTTTAGGCCATGGATGATCATCTTCGTCCTGTGCCAGCAAAACCCTGTATTTTCCGTTCGCACTTATAAAGTTCTCTATCGCTACAATCTCGGCACCGTAAGTACCATAAGAAACATTAGGCCAGCCGCTGAAAACAATCGCCGGCCATCCATCAAATCTTATTCTCACCTTTTCCCCAATGTGTAACAAAGGAAGGTCTATAGGTTCAACATAGGTTTCTACCGCCAATTCATATTTTGATGGCATGATACCCACTAAAGGATCTCCTTCTTTAAATGTCTCCCCGATACCAGATTTTATCGCTTTATTGATATACCCAGATTGCGGTGCCCTGATGTAATAGAGATCATTACGCATTTGATAATTGGTAAATGAGCTTTCCAGTTTTGAAACATCGGCTTCAGTCTGGAACATATCACTTTCAGCTGTAGACCTATCACTTCTGGCCTTAGATATCTTTTCACCATATTCAGCATCAATCCTGTTCAATTCAATTTCGGCATTGATAATGTCATTCCTGCTATTCAACAGTTTATTTTCCTGGGAAATTAATTTTGCCTGGGATTCCTGTAATTTCAATCTTTTTTCTTCCAGGTCTGTTAGAGACTTCAAGCCTTCTTCGTTAAGTTGTTTGATACGATTAAATTGTCTCTCGGCAATTTCCAGATTGATCTTAAAAGCTTCAAGATCTATACTATCGCTCTGCGCTTTTAGAATGCTTTGTTTTAGTTTATTCCTTGCCTGTTGCAACTTTAGATCTTTTTCTACCTGTAACGCACCAATCTGGCTCCCAAGAGAATTAATCTTATTTTCATAAGAATCTAAAGATCGCTTTTTAGAATTAACCTGGTCACCAGTTCTCTTAGCCAGTTGCGGATCAAAATATTCGTTTTTGATTTCAGAAATAAAAAGAATGGTATCTCCCTTTTCAACAAGATCACCCTCGTTTACATACCATTTCTCAATTCTTCCAGGTATGGGAGACTGAATGGTTTGTGGACGCTGTTCTGGAGTAAGCGTAGTTACAGAACCTGTACCGGAAACAGTTTGAGTCCAGGGCAGAAATACGAATATTACCAGAAAGCCCGCAAATATTTTCAAAAAGCGATTCAAGTACTTATAATGAGACCCTCTTAGCACCTTTTTACCGGCCTCAAACTGGCCAATATCAACTTTTTCGTGTATAGTATTATTAGTGATATTCAGCATTTTATTTCCCGTTATTTACTAATTGACCCTGCTCTATATCCAGGATCCTGTCACAATATTTTTTCCATTTCTCATCCTTACTGCTCACGATGATAGACCATGAGTTCTCCTCACTAAAAAGAAAATCAATAATCTTGTCTTCTTCTTCAGGATCCAGTTGGTCTAATGGATCGTTTAAAATCAATAAAGATGGCTTTCTTATAATACTTCTGGCCAGGAGGATCTTTCTACTCACCGAATAGGGAATTTGCAGCCCTTCTGGATGTATAATGGTATTAAGTCCTTTAGGTTGTTGCTTAACAAAATCTGACAAACCGGTTTTTTCAAGTGCCCATCTTATATCCTGTTGGCTAATACTCTTATCTCCAAAGGTTAAATTATCCAGTAAAGTACCTTCAAAGGGGCTTTCCTCGGAAAGAGACTGACCCAGTAATGCCCTGTAATGATTCAGTTTCAAACTTTTAAGGGAGATATCATTGATAAAAATTTCTCCAGAAGTTGGCTGAATAAGTCCGGCAATAAGTCTTAATAATGTGGATTTTCCAGCACCGTTTTTTCCTCTTAGGAGAATCTTGTCGCCGGGGCTAATTTTTAAATTTATTCCGTTTATAATCTCTTTCCCATTAAAGCCATGATAGATAACGTTGTCCAGCTCAATATGCAAAGGCTCATTATTTGAAAATGGCTGCTCCCCGTCCTGGCCTTCCATTTCCTTGTCCACTACCTGTCCTAGTTTTTCCATCGAAGTAAGCACATCGTAGAAAGATTCCAGGCCAAGGATCATTTTTTCTACAGACCCAATAATCAAAAGAATTATAATTTCGGCCGCTACAAATTGACCAATGTTCATCTGCTGGTTAAGTACTAGAATACCTCCAATTAAAAGAAGACCGGCCGTCACCAGAACCTTGAAACCGATCATTTGGATGAATTGTAGTTTTAATACCTGAAAATGGCTTTCCCTTGCATCAAGATAATCACTTACCATCCGGTCATTTTTGCTGATGGCATGATTAGTTCTTCCGGAAACTTTAAAACTTACCAGGGTCCTGGCGACTTCCTGTATCCAGTGGGCGATCCTGTATTTATGCTTGGACTCAATAATACTGGTATCCAGTCCCTTCTGGGCGGTTATTTTAAAAACGATGTAAATAAGCAAGACCAGCAGTAAACCGTATAATATAAAGAATGGATGGTACAGAGATAACAGGATAATACCCAATACTACCTGAGTCAAGGCAGCGGGAAAATCAAGCATTACCTTGGTCAAACCTTTTTGAATGGTAAGAACATCAAAAAATCTGTTAGCTAATTCTGGCGGATAGAAATTCTTAAGTTCATCCATTTTTATCTTCGGAAACCTGTAAATGAATTCGAACGAAGCCCTGGTAAAAATTTTCTGTTGTATATTTTCAAGAATCCTTATCTGCATTAACTGAAGTATTCCTACAAAAGCGACTCCCAGGGTTACCAGGATTACCAGGACAATCCAGGAAGTAGAGATACGGGCCCCCTGCATAAGGTTCACAATAGCCTGAATACCAAGAGGAACCGATAAACTAACCAGTCCTGAGAAAATAGCATAGTAGAAGATCTGCAAAAAATCCTTCTTTTCCAGTTTTAATAATCCAACAAAACGTCTCCAGGGTGAAAGTGTATTTTCCTTCATATTAACTTTTGATTATACTGTTTACCATATCCTTGAAATATTCTGTAGGAGTAATTTCGTCATTACAATCTGTGATCGATGTAAAATGTTCTCTAAGAAAATGTTGATGCAAGGTGCCTTCAATTATGGTACTTGCTAAACTAGCCGGGTAAGGATATGAGTCATTTACCGCAGAGAGCATCTCTGAAAGTCTTTTTACCAATCGTTTATATATGGAAAAATATCCATCCATATTCTCCTCATCAACCTCTTTAGTTAAATAGGATTTCGAAGATTCATTCACGATGATATTGTTTAAGGCAACTTCATTGATATGATCAAACTGGGAGTCTTCTTCCACGGGCTTTGTTATAACTTCTATAGCTCTGTTCAGTTTTTCCAGATCGTCTGAAATACTATAGGTTGCGAATACGAGTTGATATTCTTTCCAACCCCAGAACCAAGAAGTAATATATACCAGGAACTTATGTTTATTTTCAAAATACCTGTAGATAGAACTTTCATTAGATTTAATTTCTTTACCTAATTTTCTGAAAGTAAAATTTTCAAAACCTATATCGTCAATCAAAAGAATACCATGCTCCACGATTCGTTTTCCAAGAGCCGTAGATTCGGGATCTTTCAGATATATTCTATCGCTTACAGTAATTTTTATATCCTGCAGAAGATGTTTCATACTTCCCATTTTAAGACAAAAATAATAGTATTACACCATTAATTAATAGTAATGCTATTATTTAACAAATATTTCTGTTTTGTTTCTGGTCAGATAAAAAGGAACCTTAGAACATGAGCGTCAATAGCTGTAAACCTACAAATAGCTATTTAATTAAAATCAGATCCCTTCAACAGAATAAGAAAGCCTGCTGATATTGTATATATCAACAGGCTTTTTATGAGTTTAATCAAATATGATTATCTAAGACTAGCAACACTAATTGCCGGGTGCTTAGCTTTGATAAACATATAAATTCCATAACCTACAAAACCAAGAGCTACAATACCCAGCACGAATGACCCAAATTCATTCTGAATATAACTAAAAGCATCGGTCTGCGTACTTATCTTGCTGCCACTGGACAATCCCGATTGTAAGGTGAAAAAGGCCATTAAGCCAATTACCACACCTCTAGCGGTATGTCCAAACTTACCGGCATTTATCAAAAGTTTTTGTTCTTTTTGATCGAGCCCTGCTTCTTCTATCTCTTCCCTGAATTTATTCGAATAAGCGCGGTAAAGGTCGTATATAGCTTTAATCGCCATACCTATCCCAATAATTATGGCAATAGTATCACCGTTAGAACCAGACATCAAAGATCCCATCATAGAACCGGAACTACCAGAACTGCTTCCAAAAGCCAGTTTAAAAGCATAAAACGCAAAACCTCCATAGATTAATCCACTAATAAAATACGCCACTCTTTTCGCATAACCTTTGGCATTATCTTCCAGACCCTTTGGATTGGCAAAAACCTGGTACATTCTCCAAAAAACATATCCAAGTAATCCTATTCCAAGAATCACTAACAAAATCTGACCATAAGATTGCTGGGCTAAATACTGAAGTGCTCCTTTAGATCCTGTTTGCTGTCCTCCCTGCCCAAATGCGGCAAGAGCTGTAAGTACGCCAATTAAAGAATATACAGCTCCTTTTGCAGCCATACCAAAACGTGCAAAATTCTCTTTTTTATTACTCATTTTATTAATTTTTGGTTGATTAGTGATAGTAAAGTTATTGGAATAACGAATTTTGTCTAATTAATTAGAAAAACTTTATACTAATTTTAGCTAAATCTGGAAAATTTAAGAAAATTGAATCTCCTTTTAGGACAAACTTTAAGCTCTCAACTAATAACAATTTATGAGTAGATCATTTTTTTAACTTCGCAACTTTTAAATAATAAAGAAGCCGTTTTAAGGTAAATCTCGGTAAGGGTATTCAAGACTCGACTTTTTTCATCTTTTATAACTGAAGTGCCATATTCAGGTTAAAGAAAAAAATAAAGATTCATTTATTCTACCGCTTCGCACTACCCTTTTTTATCCCCTCGCTGCATTAATGCCTAATTATAAAGGCGCAATAATTATAAGTACTAACAATGAAATTGTTTTTAAACACCTAATCATCCTGGCTAAATTCAATTTATTCTGGTCAGTAATATAGGGAGTCGTCATTAAAGATTCCATGACCATATAAAGTCGAAATATTCATGAAACCATCTAAATGGATATTATTATTCCCTGGAAATATTCTAAAGCCGCACAGAGTTGTTAGAACATTAATGCATCAAAATCTTTCATTTTCTACAAGCATTGCTTAAAAGCTGGATTATAATGGATTCTTCAGAATTCTAAATCATTTTTTAGTAAAATCACATAGCCATATTAAAACTCCCAGGGAAGGATCTACCAATATCAAACTAATAAGATTAAAATTTACTGTCAGTTAAAAGATCTTTAGTAGAACATACTAAACCTGCTACCTCTTTCTTTTGAATAAAAAAGGCATACAAGACCTTAGAAAATATTAAAAAGAAACAAAGTAACCTTGATTTTAACCCTCTATGATATGCGGCTCCCGGCCGTTAAAAAAGCGGTAGCCCTATTTAGAGAAATTGTCTTTGTTGAAGATATTTTGAATATTATATCAATATTAACGGAACAAGATAGCAACTTCAAGCAGAATTAGATATTTCTCTAGGGGACAATGTAGTGTAGATCGAACCAATTAAATGAAAGATCTTTGATTGCTATGCTTTAAAAATTGTAATAGCCAGGATTAAAAAGACGCTAATCAAAAAGATCACAAATTTCACCTGATCTTCTCTTTTCGTTTGAGAATCCATAAAATAAATTTAGAATTAATATTTATTTAATGGGGCGAACCTGCAGGGACTTACAAACATTAATATTTGATAATCAATGTGTAACAATAAAATTTACATAAATTGTTGAAAATATAAAATCAGATCTTTTCAATAAATTTTTGATGGTCTTTAAGCCATTTATTCAATTTCAACGCTTTTTTTTCAGACACTTTCTTTCTACTGCTGGCCTCATACCAAGCTGTATTACTTTCGTTAAGCACATACACTTTCACTCTTGAAAGGAATTGCAGTCCTAATAGTCTGTAACTATGCAATGTTTTAATGCTATAAACTTCATTATTCCGGGAAACATTGATAAGCTTCATAAGATCTCTTTAGAAAATTAATCTTTCGTTTCACTCTTAACCCAAGCCTTTACCTACTTATAATCAGTTGTTTAAATTATAATTTAGTAAATAAAAAGAAGCAAAAGTATTATAATAGACTTAAAAGAATTAAATCTAAAACCCGATGTTAATTAGGAAATTTTAAAAATTCGATCAAATAGACTTTTATATAAACAACTTAGAGACAGATTGATACAAATTTTTATAAAAAAATGGATAAATGTTAATTCTTAAATTTTCCTTAAATAAGTACAATAGGTTTTTTAGTTTTACGTTCCCCCTAAAAAGATCTTATACCCTATGAAAAGATTTAAAATTGTGTTCGTATTTCTTTTGGTAAGCCTTCTTTTATCATGTGATACAGACCAGGATGATATTAGTATTTCTGAAGCAGAGGCAAAAGAACTCACTCTGATTACTCAAAACGGTGAATGGAAAATTTCAAAATTTACCGTAAATGAAACAGAAAATACTGCAAATTATTCAGATTACGTTTTTGTATTCGAAGAAGGTAATAATCTTACGGCTTTTGGCTCTTTAGATGAAGTATCTGGCACCTGGAGGGTAAGCAATGACTCTGGGGGTGAATTTGATCCTCATAATGATGTAGATTTCCATATTTTCTTTAACTCACAAGGTAAGCTTGGTGAACTGGCCAACAATTATGATGTCATCGCTGCTACAGATTCTGAGATTAGACTCATCAGGGAGCAAAATCGAGATAATGACTCCGCAATCCTTATTTTTAGTAAGAATTAAATTAAATTCAGGTTTTCATTTAAGATTGGAAAATATTTATTACTAGCCTGTCTTTTATTGCCGGGATTAATAAACACCTCCTCGATAGTCATATTTTGAACAATGATCCTATTCTTTTCATTTTAAAAGCTGGATTTAGTAGTATCATCTATTAGCCTGCCCGGGCCTATCGTATTAAGATCTGTAAAATTTTATTTTATATTCTTATTGAAGTAGAGATATAGCTTGACACCTGTTTAACAGAAAAAGAATTTAGAAATTAGCACCAATATTTTCTTTCAAAATAGCCCATTCTGGATCTATAAATAACGTTTTCATTTCCCTGTATTCCAATCGTAATAAAAATTTTTCATCCTCCTGTTTAATTAGGGCTTTAAGCTTATTTTTAAATAGCATGAGGTTACCGATTTCAGAATTTATTTCATTAACCCAGAATCAAAACCAGCAATTGTTAGTTCCTGCTGTTCGAAAGTATGTTCCTGTATCCAAAAACTATTTACATTATCCTTTAAAAATTCTATCATTCTGGTTTTAGAAGTATGCTCAGGATCTATAATTCTTGGACCCCTGAAATATCATATTTAAGCTGCACCAAAAGATCTTTGCAAATCATGAATTAAAATGCCTTCAGGAAAATAACGATCCCTGACAAATAGGTGTTTATGCTTATTAGCCCTGTATATTTCAAAAAATTCAACGCCTTTAAAAGATAGGTTTCGATACCTAAGGACAGAATACTTTAAACTATAAAAAATCTTCTTATTTCTGGTTTGCTGAAAAAATGATATGGTAACCTGAAAAAATAATAACAGAATTAAATATGGCTAATCACCTGGAAAAATGCCATCCAGGGTTTTGAAAGAAGGTGAAACTTATAGAAATATTAATACACATAAAAACTATAAAATTTTATCTTCGAACTAGATAAAACATACTCTAAAATAAATAAAATGGAATATAAGCCATCAGAAAATAGATATAACAAAATGCAGTATAGACGTTGCGGTAAAAGTGGAATTAAATTACCTCTTTTATCGCTTGGCTTATGGCATAATTTCGGGGATAATGATGATTTTGAAAATTCCAGAACTATTTTAAGAACTGCCTTTGATAACGGAATAACTCATTTTGACCTGGCAAACAATTATGGTCCTCCCTATGGTACGGCCGAAAAGAATTTTGGAAAGATCTTCGATTTAGATTTTAAAAAATATAGGGACGAACTGATTATCTCTACTAAAGCTGGCTGGGATATGTGGCCAGGTCCTTACGGTAATTTTGGATCTAGAAAATATCTAATAGCCAGTCTGGACCAGTCTTTACAAAGAATGGGGCTGGACTACGTCGATATTTTCTATCACCATAGACCAGATCCAGATACACCCCTGGAAGAAACCATGGGCGCTTTGGATCATATAGTTAGACAGGGTAAGGCTTTATATGTAGGCGTATCGCAGTATAATGCCGAGGACACGGCTAAGGCTGCCAGAATATTAAAAGCAATGGGTACCCCATTCCTGATTCATCAGCCAAGATACAATATGATGGACCGCTGGGTTGAAGATGGGCTGCTGGATACCCTGGAGTCTATCGGTTTGGGTAGCATCGTATTTTCTCCTCTGGAGCAGGGAATTCTTACATCCAAATATCTTCACGGTATTCCCGAAGGTTCCAGAGCTGCAACCGCGGGAAGTTACCTGGATAAATCGCAGATTACAGAGGATCTTATAGGCCAGATCCAAAAACTAAATGAAATTGCAGATTCAAGAGGTCAAAGCCTGGCTCAAATGGCTGTTGCATGGTTACTTAAAGATGAAAGAGTCACTTCTGTTCTGGTTGGAGTAAGTAAGGTTTCTCAGCTTGAAGACAATATAGGGGCTCTTAATAACATTGCATTCAGTAAAGAAGAAATAGATAAAATAGATAGTATCTTAGGTTATTAAAAATAGGTATTGAGTATGATGAATAAGAGGATGATGGCTTTAACATTTTCTAATTATGGAGGACCTGAAGTATTGCAATACGTTGAGGTTGAAAGACCTGTTCCTTCAGAAAATGAAGTTCTTATAGAAACAAAAGCTATCGGACTCAATTATGCCGATATATACCGAAGAAAAGGAAATTATTATTTAAAGGGAAAACCTCCCTTCATTGCCGGATATGAAGCCGCGGGAGTCATAGTAGAATCAAGATCTGATAGATTTAAGGTAGGACAAAGAATTGCTTTTGCCGATGTTCCTTTTGCTAATGCCGAATATGTTGTGGTACCAGAAGAAAATGCGATTCCCCTTTCGGATTCTATAAGTTTTGAAACTGCTGCATCTATTATGTTGCAGGGACTCACAGCACATTACCTGACTAATGATTCTTATGCGGTTTCGGCAGGTGAATGGGTTCTGGTTCATGCAGCCTCGGGCGGGGTTGGACAAATACTTACTCAGATCATTAATTTTAAAGGAGGCCATGTTATTGGTCTTACCCGAAATGAAGATAAATTAAATACCATACTGAATGCTGGTGCAGCTCACGCGCTCATTCTTGATGAAACCTGGAAGAACAGGGTCTTCGAGATCACCGGGCCGCAGGGTGTGGATGTTGCCTATGATAGTGTTGGTATTACCCTGATGGATAGTTTTGAAGTAACGAAAGAAACAGGTACGGTTGTTTTTTATGGTATGAGCGGTGGCGATCCAAAGAAAATAGATCCCAGAATGCTAATGGATACCAGCAAAACCCTTACAGGTGGAGACCTGTGGGCTTACTTAAAATCTTCTGAAGAAAGAATAAAAAGAGCTAAAATTCTTTTTCAAATGATCGAGCAGGGCGATTTGAAAATTAAAGAGCCTGTGAAATTCAACTTATCTGAAGGCAGAAAAGCTCATGAGTATCTAGAAACCGGTAAAAGTTCCAGCAAGGTTCTGCTTGTCCCCTGATCTTACAATTCAATAGAACTGCCGGGAGATTATTCAATATAAATTTCAAGCAGTTCTACATCATCTGCTATTATTTTGAGTTCACCTGTTGAAGCCGGGATCAAAAGGCTCTGTCCTTTCTCAATTCGTTCAGAATTACCCCCAATACTTATCTGGGCATTTCCTTCAACACACATGTAAATAAGAAAAGAATCCAGGGAGGAGCAATCTTTGACAATCTCACCTTTAACCTTCAGGAAATTAGTGGTGAAATATTCACAGGAAGCGATCTCTGAAGAACTGTTAACCTTCTTTTCATAATTTAACTGGTAATCGTCCTTTTTACCGAAGTCGATAGCATCCAGTGCCAAAGCCGTATGTAATTCCCTGTGCTGCCCCTCAGCATTTACCCTACCCCAATCGTATATCCTGTAGGTGACATCTGAAGTTTGCTGAATTTCAGCTAACAATACTCCTCCTCCTATAGCATGAACTTTTCCTGTATTTATAAAAAAGGAATCTCCTTTTCTAACCTCTTCAAAATTCAGCAGTTCAGTGATCTTCTCGTTTTCAAGGTGATCCAGGTATTCTCGCTTATCTAAATCTTTTTTAAAACCAATATTTATTTTTGAACCTTCATCTGCCTGCATTACATACCACATTTCGGTTTTTCCAAAGGAATTATGCCTTTGCCTGGCTAATTCATCATTAGGATGTAGCTGTACTGAAAGATCTGTTTTAGCATCTATAAACTTTATAAGTAAAGGGAATTCATTTCTAAATTTAGAGTAAATTTTCTCCCCTACCAGTTCACCCTTATATCTGGAAATAAGCTCGGTTAGTTTCAATCCTTTTTCTGGTCCCTTTGCAACTATAGAAACATTGCCCTGGACGCCAGATATCTCCCAGCTTTCACCAACGCTTTCGCGTATAGTATGTTTATTAAGTATCGTTTTTAACTTGCTTCCACCCCATATTTTATCCTGTAAAATCGGAACAAACCTGATTGGATAATTAATCATTTTAATTCGATTTTTTGTTTAAGGCTTCTTTACTAAATATAAATCCCTGTATAATCTTTTTTTATGGGTGTTTCCCACCGGATTCATATCTATTTCGTCTATTTTTTCAATTTTGTATTCCTGAAAAACATCCAGCATTGTTTCATAATTAGATGGTTTATTCAATATTAGAAACTCGTTCTCTAAAGGTTTAACATATCCCTCTCCATTATATAAAACCTTGATGGGACTGCCATATTCCCAGATGATTTCTGGAGTAAAGTCCTTAAATTCATAGACGGGAATCGGGTGATGCTCCCTGTAAGTGTCAACTGCCTGTATACTTTTATACTTAGGATTCACCTCTATCTTTCTGGCTATAGGCAGGCCAAAGAATATAATACTAATTATAAACCAAATCGATAAATAGAATACTGGTTTTATCTTATTTCTTTTCAGATAATAGAGCATTAACGCCCCTATTCCAAAAAGACATAAGGAGGTGGTTATAAACCATGGCCAGATACTGGGAAGTATATCTTTCAGATAAATGATCCCTGCGATTGGAAAAAGCAGTCCTATAAAAGCGATCAAGCCAAAATTGAGATGAACAACCCATTTTTCTTTTTTGGGTAACATATCAAATCGCCTGAAAAGATATTCTATATAAAAAGCTGTGTTTAGAGCTAAGGGAATTAGCACCGGTAAAAGATACCTGGATTTTTTTTCTGGGATAATAGACAATAAGACCACCGAGCCCAGGGTCCACAACAAGGTGAATTTATAACCCGGTTTATCGAATACCCGGTTCTTTAGATATGGATATAAAAGTCCCACAAACGCAGGAATGGTCCACATCCCACTCTGTATAACAAAACTCCAGTAATAGTAGAACGGTCTTACATTATAATCTAACCAGCGACCAGTTTCCTTATCTGTGATCTTGGTTACAGCCTGGGTATCAAAATAATAAACATACAGGCTCCATGAAGCTGAAATTATCGTAGCCATTATGAGCATCGATACCACGGGAAGCCAGTTCTTTTTAAAGTTCCTGTATTTATAGACAATTCCAAAGGCAATTAAAAACGGTAAAAGTAAGGCATACATCGAAACAGGACCTTTGCTTAAAAAGGAGCAACCTATGAGAACTCCAGCAATAATTGCATTGCTGTATTTCGAACTCTCTTCGGTATATAGCTTATAAATACCATAAATAGCCATTATCATCCATGAATGGGTATGTATATCCCACTGCCCGTCCCTTCCGGAATATAGAATATAGAAAGAAGTCGCTGCGATTAAACCGGAAATGAAGGCATACTTTCTGCTTAAAGTAAACTTTAATCCGAGCTTATATATAAAAATTACGGTAAGTGTCCCCATGATCGCCGCAGGTAATCTCAAAGCGAACAAACTTTTCATACCGAATAAAAACATGGATATGGCCGTCATCCATGTTGGCAGTGGAGGTTTTTCATATCGGGGTTCATTGTTAAGCGTTGTAAATATCCAGTTATCTAAATTGATCATTTCCCTCGCCGTAGTGAAATTACGGGCTTCCATGATATTTACGAAAATCGCATCAAGGTTCACGAAAAAGATCGCTAAACAAACCAGCACTAATAAAAGAAGGTAATTATCCTTTAACTTCATTCTTTTGAATATAAATGTTTCGAATATACATGATCAAGCCAAAACCATGGCCTGCCAGCAAAACAGGATCTTTTCTTATTATGGCGTAAACTATGATGAGCCCTGAGCCTAAGAGGCTTAACAACCAGAAACCTAGTGGTAATGAAGACATTTGTTTTCTTTCAGAATAGATCCATTGATAGATAAACCTTAAGGTAAAAATGAGGTGTCCTATCGAGCCAAGTATCAATAACCAGAATGGAATCGCATCATTTCTAAATAACTTAGCGGCATCATATTCATTATTATTGAAACCATAGAACACGATTAACAATGGGAAAACCCATAAGAACATTCTAAAAAACCTGGGAAACCTATACCATTCGCCCTGTAGCTGAAGGTTTCTTATGTAGATAAAATATGTTAACGTCTGCCCCATCATGATGGCAAAGTCATTCCTTAAATATCCATATACAAAAAGTAAAAAAGATGCCAGTAGGCTTAGGTGCCAGAAAATAATAGGCGTGATGATCCTTTTATTTTTTTCTGAAAGAAACCATTGCAAGATCATCCTGCCAGAAAACAATAATTGCGCGATGAAACCCAGGGCGTAAACTAACCAACTATTCATTGATCGCAGCGATTATAGCATTAATTAAATTCTGCTTTAGACTTCCTGGTTTATGAAAAGACATTGCAATTCTTTTACTTCTATACAATACTAGAAAACTAAACATATTGAAGGATCTGGGAATTTTCGGCTAAATTAAGATTATTTCGTAAACCTCATATAAAGTACTTTACCGATTAAAAAATGCATTTCAAAGATTTTCAGCACTTTAAGCAGTTATGAATTATTTTAACTTATATATTTGGAATGCCAAATCTACATAAACGTCCTGCTTGGCTAACTGTAAAACAACTAGTTATGCTAAAACAACCAGGATCTTACCTCAATATTGAGGAAGAATACAAACAGATAGAATCTATTAAAGAATGGATTCAGGAGATTCATGAATCCGGGACATTCTTTAACCTATCACTTAAAACGTTGGAGTTAATTCGCCGATTCAATAATCTATATTCAGAGGTTATTGATAATAGGACCCCTACTCCCAGCAGCATAAATCAATTAATTATTACTTCCAGAGGCCTGGAATCTGAATTAGTTCAAATAAATTGAAAAAAAATAAAAAGTACTATTAACTGATAATCAAAAACTTCCTACGGGAAGTTTTTCTTTTTTAAATCTTCGGTGAATTTTTAGATAAAAAAACATTGCATAATCTATAAAGTGGCTTATATTTGCAACCGCAAAAAGGTGGCATAGCTCAGCTGGATAGAGCACCTGCCTTCTAAGCAGGCGGTCCCAGGTTCGAATCCTGGTGCCATCACGAAAAGCCACGTTTTGAACGTGGCTTTTTTGTTTTTTGTATTTTCCCTTCTCCCCTGAATTTTTTTAAGAAATATATATTTATTGTAATAGCATTCCTGCCCTTTTTAAGCAAACGGTAAATAGTTTCATTATTTGTATTTAATTTGAGCCTAAGAGATCACTTTGCTTATGATCTTTTTGAAATATTATAATTGATGTAGTTCTTTT
The DNA here is from genome assembly GCA_041611635.1 of Christiangramia sp. GTDB lineage: Bacteria > Bacteroidota > Bacteroidia > Flavobacteriales > Flavobacteriaceae > Christiangramia. The sequence goes on along the minus strand of JBFIMP010000015.1, from coordinate 2,226 downwards.
TCATCCATATGTAAGCGAAACAATCCATCAAAGGCTTGATCAATCTGTTCCTAAGGCCAAATTTTGGAGTTCCGGCCATTCTGGGAAAATGTTTTATTGGAACCTGTTTTATTCTTCCACCTTGTAATAGGATCATTGCAGGTAAAAATCTATGCAGTCCACTAAACATAGGTATTCGTTTAGCATAGTCTGTTCTAATAATCTTAAGCGGGCAGCCAGTATCGTCCATCCCGTCTTTCGTGAACCAGTTTCTCACGGTATTCGCCACTAAAGAAGATAAATTCTTTATTCCAGAGTCTTTACGTTCATGGCGGAATCCATTAACCAGGTCATGGTCATCAATTTCATCCAATAAAAGGTCAAAATCGAATGGATCTGTCTGCAGGTCAGAATCGATATACCCGGTAAGATTTGTGGTGGAATAATCGAATCCGGCCTTAATCGCTGCACTTAAGCCACAATTCTTCTCGAAACTGATATGTTTAAATTCAGGGTTGCGATTACAAATTTCGACCATCAATTTTTCAGAATTATCCTTAGAACCATCATTTACCAATAAAATCTGGCATTCATGTTTAGTTTTAAGAGCATATTCCTTCAACTTTTCCTCAACACGTAAAAGATTTTCCTCTTCGTTATAAACAGGAACTATGATGGTGAGACTGTAATCCATTTTAAGATTTTAAAATTTGCGCAAAAATAGAGGTAATAATACTAAATGACAATCTTTTAAAATATTAAAGGCTGGTGGTACATATACCGTTTGAGGACCAAAACTTTTAACCTCATTAAGCTAAACGCATAACTACTGAGACCTTTGATAATTTAAATATGTTCAAAAACTATGTTTTCTGCAGGGTATTGATTTATTTTGCCTGTTTTTCGATCCCAAAATTTTAATTGTATGAATGTTTTAGTAACCGGTGCCGCTGGCTTTATTGGATCTCATTTTGCTGAAAGGTTAGCATCTAAGGGCTATAAGGTTATTGGAATAGATAATTTTTCAAATTATTACCTCAGGGAGCTGAAAGAGAAAAATGCCCGGGATTTAGAATCCAAGGGCATACAAGTGATACGGTTCGACCTTTGCGATGATGGTTTAAGCGATATAATCCAGGATGAGATCCATTACATATTTCACTTTGCCGGGCAGCCGGGTATCTCTGCAAAATCAACTTTTGAATCTTATTTTCAGAACAATTTTATCGCCACGAACAAGCTTCTGAATTTTGCTTTGGAACAAAAAGCTTTGAAGTTATTCGTGAATCTTAGTACCTCATCGGTTTATGGTAAATATGCCACCCTGGCTGAAGACGAAGAAACCAAACCGGTTTCAGATTACGGAGTAACCAAATTAGCCGCAGAACAACTGGTCCTGTCAAAATCCCGTTCAAACCTTTTAAAAGCCTGCTCTTTAAGGTTATTTTCGGTTTATGGGCCAAGAGAAAGACCAGATAAATTATTTACCAAGCTTATTGATTGCGCGATCAACGATAAAAAGTTTCCACTTTTTGAAGGCAGCACCTCACATATAAGAAGTTTCACTTTTGTTGGAGATATTATAGACGGTGTTCTGAGTGTGATAGGAAAAGAAGACATTTGCGATGGCCAGATCTTCAATATAGGTTCTGAAAACGAACATACCACCCAGGAGGGAATCGATAATATAGAAAAGATCACGGGCAAAAAGATCGAATTCGAACATCTACCCAAGCGGCCTGGAGATCAGCTTCGTACCAGTGCCAATATAGATAAGGCAAGAAAACTTCTTGGCTACGATCCTAAAACCACGTTCTATGAAGGTTTGGAGAAGCAAACTGAATGGTTTCGAAATAACTAAAATTGCTCAACTAGGACCGATTAAGCTTTTTAATTCATCATTTTCAACTACAAATTTAATTTGGTCAGTTCAATTTGATTTAAAATGCTATTTCACAAACTCAAGACAAACCGGGGTTTTTATTTGAAATACAGGTTCCTGTGGCTTCAACTTGCCAGTGTCTTCATTGATTTTGTAGGTAGTAATATTCCCAGTGTCCTGGCTGGCGGCATACAAATATTTGCCAAACGGAGATATAGCAAAATTTCTGGGAGTTTTTCCTGCTACCGGAACATAGTCAACATGATTTAATTTTCCTGTTTCAGAATTTATCCTGAAAATAGCGATGCTATTATGCCCCCGATTAGATGTATATAAAAACTTTCCAGACGGATGTACATGAATAT
>JBFIMP010000014.1:0-21300 GCA_041611635.1 Christiangramia sp. | reverse complement strand
TGTTGGTGCCTTATTGCCTATCCCTTTTGCGATGACAAGTATCGCTGCCGGGATCATCAGGTTTCCGTTCTCAAGTTATCTGATTTTTGGTTTATTAAGGTTTGCCAGGTTTTATTTATATGCACTGGTAATATTCGAAATGGTTTAACGCTTTCCTTATAATTAATCTAAACTTTTCCTAAGGCCTCAGGATATATGCTGTCTTAATTTTACCTTGGTGGAAACACTGCATTAGAGCTGGTTATAGTTCATTGCAATGACTTAATTAACCAATAAAAAACAGGATATGTCTTTATTAACTATTATTTTAAACATTTTATTACCGCCATTAGCCGTGTTTCTAAAACATGGATTGGGTGTAACTTTTCTTATAAGTTTACTTTTAACAGCACTGGGATGGTTGCCAGGCGTTATACACGCTTTTCTTGTAAATGGCACCAGGTAAAATTTTCATATTTAAACAAAAAAAGACCGGCAAACGCCGGTCTTTTTTTGTTTGGTCAATAGTCAATCCCAAACGCCTAATTTTCTTCTTTCTCTTCCCTTTCCTGAACAACTTTTTGCCATTTCCAGGCACTTCCCAACGCATCGTCCAGAGATCTGTTTGCTTTCCAGCCCAAATCCTTATTGGCCTTGGTAGTATCGGCATAAGCAGCGATAATATCACCCTCCCTTCTACCTACGATCTTATAGGGTAACTTTTCCTTGGAAACTTTTTCAAAAGAACTAATCACTTCCAAAACAGAATTCCCTTTACCGGTTCCTAAATTAAAAACCTCATAATTGCTCTTTTCATTTTGATTTATGAGCCTTTTTAAAGACTTAACATGAGCTTCGGCAAGATCCATAACATGTATATAATCACGTATAGCCGTACCATCCTCTGTTGGGTAATCATCACCAAAAACAGAAAGCTCCTTTCTTTTACCTATAGCCGTTTGGGTGATATAAGGAATCAGATTCTGCGGAGTACCAATGGGCAATTCTCCAATTTCAGCTGTAGAATGAGCCCCGATTGGATTAAAATATCTTAAAGCGATCGCTTTAAAGTCAAGGTTCACTTTACAGGTATCCTGAATAATCTCTTCTCCTACTTGTTTTGTATTTCCATAAGGAGATTCAGCCTTTTTTACGGGCGCATTTTCTGTGATAGGTAATTCGTCTGCCTGGCCATAAACGGTGCAGGAAGAACTAAAAATAAACCTTGAAGTAGGTTTTTTATTTAGTTCTTGTAAAAGGTAAACCAGGGTAGAAATATTGTTCTCGTAATATAGTAACGGATTGGTCACGCTTTCTCCCACTGCCTTTGAGGCTGCAAAATGAATAACATCCTCAATATCCTGATATTGCTCGAAAAATTCTTTCACAGCAGCTTTATCCCTTAGATCTATATTTTCAAATTCAGGTGTTTTCCCGGTAATATGGGTGATCCCTCCAAGGACATCTATAGAAGAATTAGATAAATTATCAATGATCACTACTTCAAAACCTTTCTCCTGAAGGGCGACTACCGTGTGAGACCCAATAAAACCAAGACCTCCGGTAACCAATACTCTTTTAGAACTCATAATTAAATTTTACGCCCGCAAATTAAGAAAAAGCAAATCAAGAGATACGCTATTTATATTAAAAACCTCTTAAAGGTAAATTTAGCTTCTTAATGCCATGTCTAACTAATCAATTATCTTTGCCTAAGTTTTAAATATTTCTTATGTCTCTGGAGAAAAAAGTCAGGCTTTTTAAATGGATTAGTATTCTGGAAGGAGTATCCTTTCTGCTTCTGCTTTTCATTGCGATGCCACTAAAATACATTTTTGAAATGCCCGAAATGGTAAAACAGGTTGGAATGGCTCACGGTATACTTTTTATAGCCTATATGCTTGGAGGTATCCTACTTATTAAACCAATGAATTGGAGTTTGACCCAAATAGGAATTATTCTGGGCTGTTCAGTTCTTCCATTTGGTCCATTTTATGTAGAAAAGAAATATCTTTAAAACATGAATATGGAAGAAGGACTTGTAGACCTGATCTGTTTTTTTGAAGAGTTTTTTGTAGCACATGGCATGAATGCCACTTTCGCTCAATATTTAAATCTTTTGATCAACCTGGTGTTATTGACCCTTATCATTTTGGGGATCAATTACCTGATCAAGCATTTTATTATTGAAACATTTAAGCTTTTCACCAACAGGACCAAAACAACTTTTGATGATTTTCTTATTAAAAGTAACTTTCCCAGGTATGTAGGTCGTTTTGTTCCCTTGTTCGTGATCTACGAACTATTCCCATTGATTTTTTCTGAATTTCCGGAGGTCCTGAAAATATTCTATAAGCTGGTCGAAATTTATATCATAATTCTTATCGTCTGGATCTGTAGAAGTATGTTAAGGTCTACACGAAACTATCTAAAAACAAGGCCAGAATTCAACGACAAGCCACTGGAAAGCTTCAGCCAGATTATCATGATCTTTATCTGGATCATAGGGTTGATGTTCATTTTTTCCGGACTAACAGATAAATCTGTTATTGGTTTCGCCATTTCTTTAGGTGCGGCGTCGGCAGTGATATTATTGATTTTTAAAGATACTATTCTCGGACTGGTAGCCTCCATACAGGTTTCAGTAAACGATATTGTAAGGATTGGAGACTGGATAAGTTTTGAAAAATATGGCGCCGATGGTACGGTTACTGAGATCAACCTTGCTACAGTGCGTGTACAGAACTGGGATAATACCTATACTACCATTCCCACCTATAGTCTTATATCAGATTCTTTCCAGAACTGGAGAGGAATGCAGGAATCGCCAGGTAGAAGAATTAAGAGATCTGTGCTCATTAAACAGAATTCTGTAAAGTTTTTAAGCCATGAGGATATAGAAAAACTTAAAAAGATAAAACTAATCGCTCCCTACCTGGACAACCGTCAGGCTGAGATCGATAAGTTCAACGAAAGCAATAATGTCGATAAAAGTTTATTGATCAACGGCCGGAATCAGACCAATCTGGGCGTCTTTAGAAAATATGCCGATTCTTACTTGAGAGAACATTCTGCCATACATAAGGAAATGTACCTCATAGTGCGTCATCGCGAGCCGACTGTGAACGGTATTCCTATGGAGGTACTTTGTTTTAGCAGAGACAAAAGGTGGGAAAATTTTGAGTATATTTCAGCTGATATTTTTGACCACCTGATAGCGGCTATCCCTTATTTTGATCTTCAATTATTTGAAGCTCCATCTGGAGATGATATTCGTAATTTTCTGGGAGGAAATTATAAAGAATAACTAAGATATTATGAAATTAAAACCTTTCCTTCAGGGCTTCGGTATCCTGGCCGTGGTTATTACGCTTATTCCACTTGTGGCAGCAGATTTCTGGTGGATAAGAATGTTTGATTATCCTCATATTCAGTTAACCTTATTAACCTTAACGGCAATCGCAGCATACTTTTTCAGATTTGAAATAAGAAGCTGGAGAGACTATACATTCATGGCTGTACTGGTTACCTGCTTTATTTTTCAATTCATGAAGATATATCCCTACACACCTTTTTCTCCATATGATGTAGGCAAGCCAACAGAAGAGGTCAACAAAAAAACCGGTTTCATGTTGTTAACTTCCAACGTGCTTCAAAAAAACAATGAGACAGGCCTTCTGGTGGAAGAAATGAAAAAGCTAAATCCAGATGTTGCTGTCTTTACAGAAACCGATGCCAAATGGAATGAAGCCATTAAGGCTGGTCTTGGTTCTGAATACCCGTATAAAGTTGAGGTGCCGCTAGATAACACTTACGGGATGATTCTTTACTCTAAACTTGAACTGGAAAATCCAGAGGTTAAATATATAGTGGATGATAGCATTCCATCGATACATACCGAAATCATTCTGAGATCTGGAGACAAAATACAATTGCACGCCATACACCCTACCCCACCAATGCCGCAACATAATCCTTCTTCTTCAGACAGGGATGCAGAAATGATGAAGATCGCGTTAGAATCCCTGGATTCTAAAATCCCTGTGGTGGTAATTGGTGATTTTAACGATGTAGCCTGGTCTAATACGGTAAGCATGATGCAGTCTGTAGGTGAGCTACTGGATGTTAGAAAAGGCAGAAGTTTTTACAATACTTTTGATGCCACTAGTTTTATTATGCGCTGGTCTTTAGACCATATCTTTGTTTCTGAAGAGTTCCGGGTTGAAAAAATAAATATAGGGAACGATATAAAATCTGATCATTTTCCATTCTATGCTCAGCTGTATTTACAGCCTGAACTTGCCAAGGAACAGAAACCGGCAAACGCAACGAAGAAGCAAATAGAGAAAGCCAGACAGCAAATAGCTGAAGAAGAGGAGGAAAATGCTGAAAAAGGACAAAATGGTTCTAGCAACCAGTAAAAATCAAAACTGCCTTGTGCAATCTATATCTTCTTCATAAAAATTTTTAAGTAAAATCTTAGAATAGGGAATTAAGGTTTCAAAAGATTAAAGCTATTCTTTAGCTTATAAAAAATTATATATAATTTCTTATCTGGTATAATCCTGAGGGTTTTATGAGCACCTAAATGGGTGAAATCTTCGCCAAAAGAATATCCATCTTTAATCGAGAGATCTTAAAGTTCAAATTCTGGGAATGGATAGAAACTTTATTACAACCCTATTCCCCAGGATAGGGCAAATATGGTAACTGCACTTAGTAATATTGTCCGCCTGTAGATGTTCAGAAAATCATTATCTACAGCGTGATAATAGAGTTCTTTGTATTTAGATCGGATACCGGAAAATAAATCTCGTGAAAACTGATTTTTACTTAAGTCTGTCTTTTACATATTCAATTTGAGTTTTTCCGTGTGGTTTAGGTTTACCATCTTCTCCCAAAGCCACCATCACGATTTTATCTATGGTAATAATGGTCTCCCGGGTCATTTTATTCCTTACCTCACATTTCAGCGTTAATGAAGCAGAACCAAATTTTGACACTTCAATCCCTATTTCAACGATATCTCCCTGATGAGCAGAACTTTTAAAGTCTATCTCGCTCATGTACTTGGTCACCGTTTTAGGATTTTCCAATTGAACAATGCTGTAAAGAGCACATTCTTCGTCTATCCACTCTAATAAACGACCCCCAAATAAGGTTCCGTTAGGGTTTAGATCTTGCGGCTTAATCCACTTTCTGGTATGAAATCTCATTGTTTTTATTTCGAATTTAATTAGAAAAATACAGTAAATAAAAAGGGTCTCATAGAATTATTGAATAATTAAAGAGACCCTAATAATTTTAAATTTTTGGAAATTAAATAAAGTGTGAAATAAGATTACAGAAATTGTTGTGCTACATTGATGATCTCGTCATGATCAAATGCCAAATCCATATCTGGTAATTTTTCTATTTCGAACCACCTGGCATCTTTGGCATCATCTGAAGGTTCGAGATGTTCCTCACAATAGATTCGACTTAAAAAACCTATGGAAATCGTATGTCCTCTAGGATCTCTACCTGGTTTTCCAAAAGCCTGAACCTGCTGCATGGATTCTACCTTTACGCCGGTTTCTTCTTCAAGCTCTCTTTTTGCAGCTGTTTCCAGGTCTTCACCCTCATCTACAAAACCTCCCGGTAACGCCCATTGCCCCTTAAAAGGTTCATTCTTTCTTTGAATTAATAATACTTTGAACTGGTTATTTACTTTGCAGAAAACAACGCTATCTACTGTAACCGATATCTTTTGTCCCATTTAATTATGTTTTGGAAACATTATGACTTTAAATACTTTGCTTCCTATTTAAAATAAACTGTCTTTTTATTTACAAATTCCTGTATCCCGTCTGCCGATAATTCTCTACCATAACCGGAGATCTTGGTTCCTCCAAACGGCAGCCTGGGATCACTTTTCACCAGCTCATTGATGAACACAGCACCATCCTCAAATTCTGGTACTATTTTCTCTGCGAAATCCATATCCTTAGTGAATATGGACACCCCAAGCCCGAAATCTGATAAGTTCACCAGATCTATGGCTTCCTGATCCTTTTTAAAAGTAGTCACGCCTATGGCCGGCCCAAAAGTTTCTTCCCTAAACATGCTCATTTCTGAAGTTACATTGGTGAGGACGGTAGGCTCTAAATATGCCCGGTCTCTTTTCCCTCCAAGAATTATTTTAGCTCCCGCTTTTACTGAATCCTGGATTTGTTGTTCAAGGTCTTTTGCAAGGTCTTCCCGTGCAAGAGTTCCTATATAGGTATCTTCATCTAAAGGGTCTCCGCTTTTTAATTCCCTAACCTGTTTTACGAATTCATCCATAAATTCATCGGCAATACTCTCATGAAGAATAAGTCTTTTCCCTGCGATACAACTCTGCCCCGTATTTTGAAATCTTGCCTGCACAGAGGTTTTCACACTTTCATGTAAATCTGCATCTTTAAAAACTACAAGAGCGTTACTACCTCCCAGTTCCAGGACAGATTTTTTGATCTCACTTCCCGCGGTAGAAGCAACAGCAGAACCTGCTGGCTTACTACCGGTTAAGGTTACCGCTTTTACCCTGGGGTCTTTTATAATGGCTTCAATTTTACTGCTTCCAATCACTAAATTTTGGAAGCAGGCATCCGGAAATCCTGCTCTTTCAAATACTTTCTGAATATTATTTGCAGATCGCATCACGTTACTCGCGTGTTTAAGAATCCCTATGTTGCCTGCCATCAATGCTGGAGCCGCAAACCTGAATACCTGCCAGAAAGGATAATTCCAGGGCATAACGGCAAGCACGACTCCTATAGGTTCATAGGAAACGTAACTTTTTGAAGCGTCGGTTTTTATTGTTTTAGAAGACAAATGCTTTTCGGCATTTTCAGCATAATATTCACAAACCCATGCACACTTTTCGATTTCTGAAATAGCCTGTGAAATTGGTTTACCCATTTCCATACTTATATCCCTGGCATATTCCTTTTTATTCTTTTTAAGCTCTGCAGCAGCCTTCAGCATAAGATCTGCGCGTTCTTTAAAGCTTGTCTTTCGCCATTTCTTAAAACGTCTGTCAGCCTTTTCAAGAGCCTCCTCTATTTCCGGTTTGGTAAGTTCCTTAAACTTTTCTATCACCTCCCCGGTGTATGGATTTTTAGATTCAATCATACTTTAATTTTCTTTTGCTATAGTTTTAAATATAACAAGATGCCTTTAAGATGGCAGACCGATTAAGACAGATTTAACTCGAGATATGTTTATAACCGGTTTACAAGTAGAATTAAGGCACGGTAAATGAGACTTAATAATTAATTATATTTAAGAAACGATACTTGCCATGAATCCACGAGATATTAACCTTAAGGAACTCAGACCTGAGATTCCTTCCGCAAGAATTACAGAAAACATGAGTGCAGATGAACGCTTTCAGAACGAAACGCTTCGTCCAGTAGCTAAACTTCAAAACGACCTGCTTCTGGCTGCTTTCAGAAATTACATCAATAAGCACAAGAACAAGTTCTATGAGCTTAAACTTGATAAAAGGCTGGAATATATCGAAAATACCATCCAGCGGGATATCAAATTCAGGAACAGTCTAAAAGGTATGATCATAGGGCAGTTCACCCTGGAAGAATATGAAATATATATTCAGAATTCTTCTGCTTTGAACAAAAGGATGATGAATATCGTTAGGGAAAGACTTCAGAGCAATATTCAACTGCTAGAACGCGATATGGCGTACTAGAAAGCCTATAATAATTGTGATCGTAAAGCTCATCAGGGTTCCTATGAGCACATACTCGGTTTGTTTCCTGGCGCCAGTCTCAGATTTATCGCTGAATCGCAAAATTGATTTGGCAGCGATCAAAAATCCAATTGCAGAAAAGTTGGTAGTGAGGATAAAAGTGAGCACCAGTATTCTTTCAAAGATACCTATATACCTGCCAGCAGCGTCCAGGCTATTCTTTCTTAGATCATCTTCCACCTCGTTCTGCCATCTTTTAGTGGCCTTTCCTATTAGGAATCCTGCCGGAAAAATTATCAGCAGATAGCCAATTAAAGTAGCGAGAATAGCTTCAGATCGAAAAATTTCTGTGAAGTAGCTGAATACATTGGAAAAATTGGAAGTTAAGTACAACCAGGCGATAAGGATCGCGAAGAGATGTAACAGTTGATCTGAAAGGAATATTTTCAGGTTATCTTTATCGAATTGTAACTTCCAGAGGTCGACAAAATAATGGGTGACGGCTATAAAGACTCCAATATACCACCACTCCAGGCGCATCAGGAACAAGAAGGTTAGAAAACCTGCTAAAAATGTGTGCAGATATAAATATTTTGACCGTGATTTATGATTGCGTTTGTGCCTTACCCATTTGTCGGGCTGAATCACAAAATCTGTAATAATGTGTGCTAGTAATAATTGAAGAAATATTAGTATACTATTTTCCATCAGAGAAATGTTCAGAAATGACTTTTTGATAACGGTCCAGTAAAACTTCAATTGCATCCCACCCAGCCGCTTTCTTTCTTTGATTAACCGCAGATTGACTGATTCCCAGCTCATCTGCAATTTCAGTCTCTTTAAAACCTTTGAGAAGATAATAAATTACTTCTGCAGATGCCGTACTCCATTTATCTGATAAAGCATCAAAAAGAATGAAAGAGGTATTAAATTCATCGTTCAGATTTTCATCTGGTGTTTTTAATTTTAATTTTCGGTGCTCCTTCTTCATCTCATCGAGTGTCCTGCCAGAAAACTGAAAGGCTTCACCGTTCGATTCTAATATCGATTCCCTTTTAAAATCATAGGTCCCTATACCAATTGCCATCCTAAGATCTGCCTCTCGCTTAAAAGCCTTGTTCCCATTTATGTTTTTAAGATGAAGTCTATTTATGGCTGTCTTGAATAACAATGCAAGATTCAAGGCTTCAGATGGCTCATAAACCACACCCTGGAAACTATCTCCACGGAATATTCGAAAACCGGAGTCCATCTCTGAGCTCTGCTGTATAGTTTTGAATTCCCTATTCAAGGTAATAATGACCTGCTCCAGCAATTCCTTAGGATAGCTGGAAGAGGACAATAGATCTGCTGATATTACTGCAATCATATTCAAATATAATAAAAATAAGCTCAAAAGCTTATAATATCAATATATAAGTATATAAACTTATTTTAGTTAATTATAAGTCTATAGACTAAATTTAACTTTTGATATTAAATATTTCCTAAATCTTCGATCAGCAATCATAGCTTGACTAATTTTAAAATTAAATCTGAAAATAAAATTATCATGGTAGCTAATAAAGAGGAGTTATATTTCAAATGTCTGGATACGGTGAACAGGCAAATTGAGAAATATCAAAAAGAAATGGACCAGATCAGAGAGTCTATGGAGAATAATGATGCCCATACAGATTATGATGAAGACGACAGTAAGGGACAACTACTCGGAGATTTTGAAAAATATGCCGAATATCTGGACAATTCCACAAAAATGAAGGAGAAGTTAAGCCGAATTGACAAAAAACATTATACAGAACAAATAGATTTTGGAAGCGTGGTAGAAACTACAGAAAATTACTATTTTATTTCGGCCGCATTAGGAAAAATAGTTTTGGATGAGGGTAGTACCGTTTACGCGATTTCTACAGATGCACCTATCTACCAGGAAATGAAAGGTAAAAAGGCTGGTGAAACTTTTAGTTTCAACGGCAAGGAACATAAGATTATAGAGGTGCATTGATCACTCGGGATACTCTATACGCAGATGGTAAATATTCTTCAGTTTTCTCTTAAGGATCTTTTTTACCATCTGTATTTCCTTAAATGTAATATTCGAATTTAAGAACTGCCCCTCCTCCATTTGTTTATTAATGATCTTTTCAACGAAATTATCTATTAATACCGAAGTTGGCTCTTTAAGGCTTTTACTAGCCGCTTCTACACTATCACACATCATAAGAATTGCCGTCTCCTTGCTAAAAGGAATTGGCCCTGGATACCTGAAATCTTCAGGCGAAGTGTTATCGTTTACTTCCTTCTCTTTTTTGAAGAAGTAATAAACTGTACTCGTGCCGTGATGAGTTCTTATAAAATCTATCACCCTGTCTGGCAGGTTGTTCTTCTTGGCAATCTCAATTCCTCTTATAACATGCTCGATAATGATCTGGGCACTTTCCCTCGGTGCCAGCTCATCATGTGAATTCACAGAAGTGGTCTGGTTCTCGGTGAAATAGGTTGGATTATACATTTTCCCAATATCATGATAAAGGGCTCCTACCCTTGCCAGCATAGCATTCGCGTTTATCTCATTGGCTGCGGCTTCAGCCAGGTTTGCCACGTTAAGACTATGGTGAAAAGTTCCCGGTGCTTTTTCAGCAAGCTCCTTCAGCAACTTTGAATTGGTATCTGAAAGTTCAAGCAGCGACATATCGCTCACCATTCCGAAGATCTTTTCATAAACATAAATCAAAGGCTGCACAAAAAGGGTCGCCAAGCCTCCTAATAAAAAGGTTAGAAACACCTCCGGTTTCATATCATCTATATTCCCTTCCTGTATCACCGTAAAAGCAAAGTACGCGATAATATAAACCAGTGTGATCTGCCCTACCGAAATGAATAAATTAGCCCTTTTGTACAATTCACTTACTGTAAGTATGGTGACAATACCCGCTATAATTTGCAGGAACATGTATTCGTAACTATTAGGCACGATAAATCCCAGCAGTAAAACCGTAATCACGTGTGTGAACAAGCCCAGCCTGGCGTCAAAAAATGCCTTTAAGGTAAGCGGGAGTATACACAAGGGTACTACATATACGTAGTCTATATTAAAGTTTACGATCAATGTGGTGAGCATCACCATAAAGATGATATTGAAAAATATAAAGGTCACCTTTACATTATTCTCAAAAATGGCGATACGATACTTTCTAATGAAAAGCAACAGCATTAATAAGGCTAAAGCTACCAACCCACTGTACCCTACAATGATCCAGTTATAATTAGACTTGCTCCATACCTGTGACTCGTATTCGGCTTTAAGCGACCTTAAAATATTATATTTATTGCCTTCAACAACTTCTCCCTTAGCAATAATTCTGCTACCCTGTTCAATGATTCCGCGGGTATAGGAAATATTGCTCAGCTTGCTTTGCAACTCGTTCTGGGTAAGCTCATTATTAAAAGTGACATTTGGCTCTACTGAATTAAAGAAAACTTCAAGTAGTTCTGTTTTGAAGGAAGAGAAACCTGCATCTGTAATTTCATCGCTTAAAAAACTCCTTATCTCACCCTGTTTCAATATCCGTCTATAGGCTACCTCTGAAGCTTCATTTCCTTTTAAAAGATAAACCAGCTGATCTGGACCTAATCTTTCACTTTCCTGAAGCAGCCCGAATTCATAGATCCTGTTTACTGTTTCAGATATAAAATCATCTATGATAGTTTCATAAACATTCAGGGTAGAATCCTGAAAAACATTTTTCACTTCCAGAAGGGCATCTTTTTCTACTCTTTCCGGAATATCTGTATTAAAATTATAATATGGTATATGGGATCTTGTTATATCCTGACGCTCTGCGGCGATCTCTTCATCAGTTTTTAAGATCGCAAAATCGAATGGAGCATATAAGTTTTCATATTGCCATGGCTTTCCTTTAGGTATATCGTATTTAAATTTACCGCCTTTGGGAAGCAGGTAAACGATTAATACTGAGGTAAGCACAAACAGGAAAACTTTGTAAAAAAGCGCCTGATTTTTGTATAGCTTATTAACGAAATCGCTAATAAATATTCAGGTAATGCTCAAATGTAGTAAAATTAGGGCTCATAGCGCTTAGGTTATTTAATTCCTTATAAAATCACTAACTTCGCAACACTTGAATTAATTAAACTTAAAACATGAATAAAGAAGTAGTAATAGTAAGCGCCGCGAGAACTCCTATAGGGAGTTTCCTTGGTAGTTTATCAAGCATTCCCGCCACAAAACTTGGTTCTATCGCTATAAAAGGAGCCCTTGAAAAGATCAATCTTAAACCAGAAATGGTAGAGGAAGTTTTGATGGGGAATGTGGTACAGGCTGGCGTAGGACAGGCTCCTGCCAGGCAAGCTTCTCTTGGTGCAGGGATTCCAGACAGCGTTCCATGTACAACTGTAAATAAAGTATGCGCCAGCGGTATGAAAGCCGTTATGCAGGGTGCACAATCTATAATGCTGGGTGACACCTCTATCGTTGTTGCCGGTGGTATGGAAAACATGAGTCTTATCCCTCATTACGTACATATGAGAAATGGTAAGAAATTTGGTCCTGCAACCCTGGAAGATGGAATGCAAAGAGACGGTCTGGTAGATGCCTATGATCATAATGCCATGGGTGTATGCGCAGATCTTTGTGCCTCAGAACACGGATTTTCCAGAGAAGATCAGGATAAGTATGCAATTCAATCTTACGAAAGATCTGCAAAAGCATGGAAAGAAGGAAAGTTTGATAATGAAGTAGTTCCAGTGGAGGTGCCTCAAAGAAAAGGTGATCCTTTAGTTGTGAAAGAAGATGAAGAATTCAAGAATGTTCGTATGGACAAAATTTCTTCTCTTAGACCAGCTTTCTCTAAAGATGGAACGGTAACTGCTGCCAACGCTTCTACCATTAATGATGGCGCTGGAGCTGTAGTTCTCATGAGTAAAGAAAAAGCTGATGAACTTGGATTGAAGCCATTGGCCACTATAAAAAGCTTCGCAGATGCAGCTACAGAACCCAAATGGTTTACTACTGCCCCATCTAAAGCCTTACCAAAAGCAATTGACAGGGCAGGGATAAAAATGGAAGAGGTTGATTTCTTTGAATTCAACGAAGCATTTGCCGTAGTAGGTCTGGCTAATATGAAAATTTTAGGATTAAATGATAAAAACACCAACGTAAATGGCGGAGCCGTTTCTTTAGGACATCCACTAGGATGCAGTGGTGTTAGAATTCTAATTACGCTACTTAGCGTACTGGAACAAAATAACGCGAAAATTGGAGCTGCAGCCATTTGTAATGGTGGTGGTGGAGCTTCAGCAATGGTCATTGAACGTAATTCCTAAAATTGAATATAATTAATTAATGCAATACGGTATTTGCCATTTAAGTATTGTACCGCTAAGGGCCTCTGCCTCTCATGAAAGCGAAATGACCTCCCAGTTACTTTATGGAGAGCATTTTAAGATCCTGGAAGATCGTGTTCACTGGAGCAGAATAAGGAACTCATATGATGGGTTTGAAGCCTGGATAGACAAAAAGCAGTATAAGAAAATAGAAGAAGCTGAATATAATTCTCTGGATGAGGATGATCTTCAGCTTTCTTCAGATCTAATCGAATACATAACCGATGAAAGTGGCTTGTTAATGCCAGTTGCAATAGGATCTGTCCTTAATTTCGCTGAAAAGTTAGGTCACAGGTTCGAAGGTGAAAAAACAAGGTTAAGAATATCCAGAAAGGAAAATCTTATTAATACCGCTGCCCTGTTTTTAAACTCACCGCATACCTGGGGTGGAAAAAGTCCGTTTGGAATAGATAATAGCGGACTTATACAGATGGTCTATAAACTTAATGGATTCAAAATCCATAGAAATGCAGCAGAACAGGCAAAACAAGGGGAACCCCTTAGTTTTATTGAGGAGAGCGAACCAGGAGATCTGGCCTTTTTTGATGATAATGAAGGTACAATCAACCACGTTGGTTTAATGATGAAAGATAATTACATCATCCACGTAGACGGGAAGGTGCGTATAGATCGTATAGATCATTCAGGAATCTTTAGTTCTGAACTTAGAAAGCACACTCATAAATTAAGAGTAATCAAAAAGATCATATAAATTAATCTTATGGTTGGTTTATTGGAATAAAAAAATCCCGCTGATATTCAGCGGGATTTTTTTATTCCAATATTATTTTACTCTTACAATTTAGCTTTTAATTCAGCTACTTTTTCTTCATTCCCCAGGTTAGAGTAAAGGTTCATTGCTGTCTGGATAATATCTCTATTATCTGGATCTACCTCCATCGCCTTTTCAAGGTCTGGAAGAACTGCCTTATAAAGTTCTTTTCTTTGAGCATCTAATTCGTCGTAACGAGCGTTATCTTTTTTACTCATTCCAAGACCGTTCATTTCGTTGATGATCTCTTTTTCTGCACTTAATTTGGCAGCGATCATATTAACTCTGGCCTCGTTGAATTCAGGATCTTTTTCAAGAGCCTTTTTGTAAAATTCAATCGCTTTTTCAGTATCGTTAATCTCAGCATACATCAAACCAATATTATTAAAGGTAGATGGATCTGAAGGATCTTTAGCTGCTACCTCTTCCAAGATCTCTCTAGCTTTATCCTTTTCTCCCATTTGGTAGTACATGTTCGCTTCAGCCTGTAATAATCCCATATCATCTGGATTAGTCGCTTTAGCTTCGTCCATGGCAGCGATCGCTTTATCATACTCCTGCTGGCTTATATAAATTCTTGCGATCAACTGGGCGATATCTCCTTTTTTAGACGGTATTTTCTCTACTTCAGGATCTTTATACTGCCCGGTCTTAACCATAATATCCAGTTGCTGCTGAGATCCAAGATTTTCTCTCTGCCCAGTTTCAACGTTTAAAGCTGTGTAAGCTTTTCCTGAACCATCATAATCAAGTTCATTCAAAATTTCAAGGTATTCAACAGCCTTGTTATAATCCTGAGCCTGCACCATATTATTAGCTGCATAATAAAGATAAACAGTATCAGTCTTACTTAGCTCATAACTAGTATAAAGCTTATTGGCTGCTGCTGCGTAATTTTCTTTATTCTGATCCTCAATAGCGCTTTGGATAAGATTATTCTTCAAATTAGACAAAGACTCAGTAGCCTCATCGCTACCCATGTCTGCTGCTTTTTGAAACGCTTCAGCTGCTATTTTCAGATCCTCACCGGTAGCGCTTTTTCCGTCGGCCATATAGGCTTTACCTTTATAAAGGTAAAAATTCTCAGTCCATTTATTATTTAGCTCACTTAGATTGGGCTCTGCAATCTTAAGTTGTGCTTTTGCTTCAGCATAATTTCCATCTTCCAGCGCATCTTCTGCGTTTTTTACCTGGTCTTTTTGTGCAACTGCTGTCATGGTTAGAAATGACACTGCCGCTGCTGTCAAAATATTAGTCTTCATTGTTGTTTTGGTTTTTAATTTTTATTCCTCACTATCATCTACAATAGTTGTGCCATTCGCCGATTCATCGCTACCTACAGGCTTTTCAGCATCTTCCATACTATCCAGATCATCTTCATCATGCAGCACTTTTGCTACTGCAGCGATGGCATCATTCCCTTTTAGGTTTATCAGCCTAACTCCTTGAGTTGCACGCCCCATAACGCGTAGATCTTCCACAGCCATACGTATCACAATCCCAGATTTATTGATGATCATAAGGTCATCTGCATCTGAAACGTTTTTAATTGCGACAAGTTGTCCTGTTTTTTCGGTAACCGAAATTGTTTTAACTCCTTTACCGCCACGGTTGGTGATTCGATAATCTTCAAGGCTGGAGCGCTTACCATAACCGTTTTCTGAAACAACCAGAATATCTGATTCAAAATCATTAACGGCTATCATTCCAACAACTTCGTCATTATCATCTGCCAGAGTTATACCTCTAACTCCTGAAGCATTTCTTCCCATTGGACGAGTCTTACTTTCTTCGAAACGAATAGCTTTACCGCTCTTAATAGCTAGCATTACCTGGCTGTTCCCGGTAGTTAGTTTCGCTTCAAGCAACTCATCTCCTTCTTTAATGGTTATCGCGTTGATACCATTTGTTCTTGGACGGGAATATTTTTCCAGCCTGGTTTTCTTAACCTGACCCTTCTTAGTGGCCATGATCACGAAATGGTCATTTACGTACTCTTCGTTCTTAAGGTCCTGAGTACAAATGAAGGCATTTACTTTATCTTCTGGCTCAATGTTTATGAGGTTCTGAATAGCTCTACCTTTAGAAGCCTTACTTCCTTCAGGAATTTCGTAAACCCTCATCCAGTAGCATTTACCATTTTGAGTAAAGAATAACATATACTGGTGGTTGGTACCTACGAACAGGTATTCAAGGAAATCTTCGTTTCTTGTGTTCGACCCTTTTTGGCCAACCCCTCCTCTATTCTGAGTTTTATACTCTGTTAGCGAAGTTCTTTTAATATAACCCGCATGTGAAATCGTGATTACCACTCTCTCATCTGGTATCATATCTTCAATACTAAGATCTCCACCAGCGTACTCTATTTGAGAACGCCTTTCGTCACCATACTTTTCCTTTACTTCTAAAAGTTCCTCTTTGATCACTTCCATTCTACGTTCCTTGCGGGCAAGAATGTCTTCAAGGTCTTCGATGGTCTTTAAAATTTCATCATATTCGGCTCTTAACTTATCCTGCTCAAGGCCGGTAAGTTGTCTTAACCTCATTTCTACTATCGCCTTGGCCTGAACTTCAGAAAGCTCAAAACGCTCCATTAATTTGGTACGGGCTTCATCTGCATTAGAAGAAGCTCTAATTAGAGCAATTACTTCATCAATATTATCTGAAGCAATGATCAAACCTTCAAGAATATGAGCTCTTTCTTTAGCTTTTCTTAGTTCATACTCCGTTCTTCTTACTACAACCTCGTGCCTGTGCTCTACAAAATGATAAATTAGATCTTTGAGGTTCAGCATCTCAGGTCTTCCATTTACCAGTGCAATATTATTTACGCTGAAAGAAGATTGTAAAGCTGTGTGTTTAAATAAGGTATTAAGAACTATGTTAGGAATGGCATCTCTTTTCAACTGATATACGATACGCATACCATTTCTATCAGACTCATCCCTGATTAGGCTGATGCCTTCAATTTTCTTTTCATTTACAAGGTCGGCCGTTTTCTTGATCATATCGGCCTTATTCACCTGGTAAGGAATTTCAGTAACTACAAGGTATTCCCTTCCATTGATCTCTTCCATATGAGATTTGGCACGCATTACCACTCTTCCCCTTCCGGTTTTGAAGGCTTCTTTCACACCATCATATCCATAGATCACACCACCTGTTGGAAAATCAGGTGCTTTGATATACTGGATAAGCTCATCAATTTCTATATCATGATTATCGATATACGCAACGGTACCGTCGATAACTTCAGATAAGTTATGCGGCGGCATGTTAGTAGCCATACCTACGGCAATACCACTAGCTCCATTAACCAGGAGATTAGGAACCCTGGTTGGCATTACTACCGGCTCGCTAAGGGAATCGTCAAAGTTTAATTGAGTATCAACAGTCTCCTTGTCAATATCAGCAAGCATATCCTCACTGATCTTGCGCATACGCGCTTCAGTATAACGCATCGCTGCAGGACTATCACCATCAACAGAACCAAAGTTACCTTGGCCATCTACAAGCATGTATCTCATGCTCCAGTGCTGGGCCATTCTTACCATAGTGTCATAAACAGATGAATCTCCGTGTGGGTGATACTTACCAAGCACTTCCCCTACGATCCTCGCAGATTTTTTATAGGCCCTGTTTGAAAGAACTCCAAGCTCGTACATACCGTACAATACTCTTCTGTGAACTGGTTTTAATCCATCACGCACATCTGGTAGTGCACGTGACACAATGACCGACATCGAATAATCGATGTAGGCTGATTTCATTTCATCTTCAATGTTGATAGGAATTAGCTTTTCTCCTTCAGCCATACTTAAAATTTTAATTTATCTCAAAAAAATCTAAGGGGCAATTTACATATTTTCTCCTTCTTTAGAGGGCAACAAACACTGCACGCCTACTCTTTTTATTAACAAATTTTTATTGTGATTTGGTTAATAAGTTCACTATTTTACACTTGGTTTATTGAAAGTAATTTTGTCAATTAGCTACTAACACCTTGTTAGGTACAGTTTTTGTCCTTAATGGAGGGAAATAAAATTTGAGAAAGGAAGATAAAATGGATGATAATTTTTCACCAAGAGTAAAAGATGTCATTGCTTACAGTAAAGAGGAAGCATTAAGACTAGGTCACGATTTCATCGGGACAGAGCATCTTATGCTTGGTTTATTGCGTGACGGTGATGGCAAGGCTATAGATATATTGAATGCATTAGAGGTTGATCTAAGTCATTTAAGACGTAAAGTCGAGATATTAAGCCCGGCTAACCCTAATACGGTTACCATTAGTAATGAAAAGCGAAACCTGCACCTAACCAGGCAGGCAGAGCGAGCATTGAAGACAACCTTCCTGGAAGCCAAGCTTTTCCAGAGTTCAAATATCAATACCGCGCATCTTTTGCTTTGCATTCTTAGAAACGAGAACGATCCTACAACTAAACTACTTAATAAATTGAAAATAGATTACGACGGAGTAAAAGATCAGTTTAAATATATGATCGCCAGCGATGAAGATGATTTTTCTGACAGCCCGTCTGCAGAATCATTTTCAGACGATGATGGTGGAGACGAAACCACCAGGGAAAATCCATTTAGCGGCGGAGGTAGTACAGGGAAAACTTCGAAAAAATCCAAAACTCCTGTTTTGGATAATTTTGGTAGAGACCTTACTGCTTTAGCTGAAGCCGATAAACTTGATCCTGTCGTGGGACGGGAAAAAGAAATTGAAAGGGTTTCTCAAATACTTAGCAGAAGAAAAAAGAACAATCCTCTTCTAATTGGAGAACCTGGGGTTGGTAAATCTGCTATTGCCGAAGGACTAGCTTTAAGAATTGTAAAGCGTAAGGTTTCCAGGATTCTTTTTGATAAAAGGGTGGTCACCCTGGATCTTGCAAGTTTGGTAGCCGGAACAAAATACCGCGGTCAATTCGAAGAAAGAATGAAGGCTGTAATGAACGAACTTGAAAAGAACGATGATATCATCCTTTTCATTGATGAGATACATACCATTGTTGGTGCCGGTGGCGCTACAGGTAGTTTGGATGCCAGCAATATGTTCAAGCCGGCTTTAGCCAGGGGTGAAATTCAATGTATAGGTGCCACTACCCTGGACGAATACAGACAATATATCGAAAAAGATGGAGCCTTAGAAAGAAGGTTCCAGAAAGTAATCGTTGAACCTACTACTGTCGATGAGACCATAGAGATCCTGAATAATATCAAGGATAAATATGAAGATCACCATAATGTGGAATATACAGATGAAGCCATCAAAGCTTGTGTGAATCTTACAAACAGGTACATGACAGATAGGTTCCTGCCAGACAAGGCGATTGATGCTTTAGATGAGGCGGGTTCCAGAGTACATATTACCAATATAGATGTACCAAAACAGATCCTTGAATTAGAAAGGAAACTGGAAGAAGTTCGCGAAAGCAAAAATTCGGTGGTTAAAAAGCAGAAATACGAAGAAGCCGCTAAATTAAGGGACGACGAAAAGAACCTTGAAAAGGAACTTTCTATCGCTCAGGAAAAGTGGGAAGAAGAGTCTAAGAAACATAAGGAGACTGTTTCTGAAGACAGTGTTGCCGATGTAGTATCTATGATGACCGGTATCCCTGTTAACAGAATCGCCCAGACTGAGAGCAATAAACTTGTTGAGCTACCTAAGAAAATCAAAGGAAAAGTTATTGGGCAGGATGAGGCGGTAGGAAAAGTGGTGAAAGCTATCCAGCGTAACCGTGCTGGCCTTAAAGATCCTAATAAACCAATTGGATCTTTCATTTTCCTTGGTCAAACGGGAGTTGGTAAAACCCAGTTGGCAAAAGTTCTGGCTCGTGAATTATTTGATAATGATGACGCGTTGATACGAATAGACATGAGCGAGTACATGGAGAAATTTGCGGTGTCACGTTTAATCGGTGCTCCTCCTGGGTATGTTGGCTATGAAGAAGGTGGACAGCTAACCGAAAAGGTTCGCAGAAAACCTTACGCGGTAATACTTCTGGACGAGGTGGAAAAAGCTCACCCAGATGTTTTTAACATGCTACTCCAGGTACTTGATGATGGTTATTTAACCGACAGTCTTGGAAGAAAAATAGACTTCAGGAACACTATCATCATTATGACCTCAAACATTGGAGCTCGAAAATTAAAAGATTTTGGCCAGGGAGTTGGATTTGGTACTGCCGCCCAAAAATCTCAAGTTGATGATAACGCTCGCAGTGTAATAGAAAACGCTTTGAAAAAGGCATTCGCTCCAGAATTCCTGAACAGGATAGACGACGTGGTTATTTTCAATAGCCTGGAAAGAGAAGATATTCATAAGATCATTGATATTGAACTAGAGAAACTTTTCGCTAGAATACACGGTCTTGGTTATGATCTAAAACTCTCAGATAAAGCAAAAGATTTTATTGCAGAAAAAGGATTCGATAAGCAATACGGAGCCCGACCCTTAAACAGGGCGATCCAGAAATATATCGAAGATGCACTTGCTGAAGAGATCATTAGTTCCAATTTAAAAGAAGGAGATAAGATCGTGATGGATCTAGACGAAGAGAAAAAAGAATTGACGATAGATATACAGAAATCGATCAAAGAAACTGAGTCATAAACTTTAATCAAATCAGGTAAAAAGCCACTTAAAAAAAAGTGGCTTTTTTTTATTAGATTCTCCTCTACATACAATATTCATTATTCTAATTTAGCGCAATAAAGCCCCTACTAGAAATGCGAGCAAAAGAAATAGAACTTAGATTTGGATCAGTTTATATCCATGATAATATTTTAATTGCCAAACTTAATGAAGGGATTCTTTTTGATGTGGAATCCAACCAGAAGTTACTCGATCTTGGATCGGAGATCTTTCAGGGAAAAAATTATGGATATATCTCTCACCGTGTAAATTCTTATGCCGTAGACCCTATGGTTTACCTGGAATCTGCAAACACCACAAATCTCAAAGCGATAGCCGTGGTTAGCGAAAATGAAATGACCCGCAGAAATGCTGAAGTCGTAGAAAAGAAATTCTATAAAGACAATAATTGTTTTGAAGTGTTTCAAACCCTGGAGGAAGCCTTTGCCTGGATAAAGACAAGGATCTAATCCAGAAAATCCTCAATCTCCAAACTTTCTACAAATTCTTTGGCCTTTTTAATGTAAGGCGCCATGGTTCTATCTTCAGTCAAAACAGGAATTTGTTCTCTAAAACTTTCAATTATTTTATACAGAAAATCTGATGTTTTCGCCGGCTCCCTGAAATGCATAGCCTGCGAAGCATTAAAAAGTTCAATAGCAAGTACCGAGTTTAAATTTTCTACCACTCTTAGCAATTTAGTAGCACTGTTTGCCCCCATACTTACATGATCTTCCTGACCATTAGAGGAAACAATAGAATCTACAGATG
>JBFIMP010000013.1:0-22090 GCA_041611635.1 Christiangramia sp. | reverse complement strand
TCTTCTAAATGAACTATCAGACAAGACTAAACATGTGATTTCCGGGTTCGGAGAGATCCTTAGCTCCTTGATCATCGCGGAATATTTTAAAAGTCTTAACCTGGACAGCTTGTATACAGATACAAGAGAACTGATCGTTTGCAGGAATACCAATGAAAAAGTGCTCGTTAATTATGAGGTGACCAATCGCAACCTGAAAGATTTTTTCATAAAGAATAAAGCCGATTTTTATATAGTTCCAGGTTTCGTCGCAAAAAATGACCAGGGAGTTCCCAGTACCTTAGGTAGGGGAGGATCAGATTTTACAGCGGCTATCATTGCCGGGGCTCTGGACCTGGAGAAAGTATTTATTTATACAGATGTAAACGGAATGTTTACGGCTAATCCAAATCTTGTTCCGCAGGCATATTCACTAAAGAATATTTCTTATGAAGAAGCGATGGAACTTTCTCATTTTGGAGCCAAGGTGCTTTATCCACCAACCTTGCAGCCATTATTAGATAAAAATATTGAAATACATATTAAAAATACTTTTGAACCTGATGAACCGGGAACACTGGTCTCTAAGTCCAGTAAAAAGAACTTCCGCTGGGTAACCGGAATCACCCATATAGACTCCATTAAATTGTTGAATATAGAAGGTAGCGGCATGGTTGGTATTCCGGGATTTTCCAAGCGTTTCTTCGAGATCCTTTTCCAGGAACATATCAACGTTGTTCTTATAACCCAGGCATCATCAGAACATAGTATCTGTATTGCGGTGAAAGCCGATGAAGCTGAAAAAGCTAAAGAAGCTCTGGATGAAGCATTCGAGGCTGAGATCGCTTTGAAGAAGATTAAGCCTGTGGAAATTGAGGATGATGTCTCTATAATCGCACTGGTTGGGGACCGAATGAAAAGTCATCACGGCTTAAGCGGGAAAATGTTTAGCGCTCTGGGTAATAATAATATCAATATAAGAGCGATAGCGCAGGGATCATCCGAGCGGAACATTTCTGCCGTTATCGCTAAAAAAGATGTCACCAAGGCGCTTAATACGCTTCACGAACAGTTTTTCGAGGTTCCTTCCAAAGAGTTGAACCTTTTTATTACTGGTGTAGGGAATGTTGGAAGTAAATTACTGGATCAGTTAAAAAAGCAGGAGAACTATCTGCTTGAAAAATTACGTTTGAAAGTGAGGGTACTTGCGATATCAAATTCCAGAAAAATGCTTTTTAACGAAGACGGGATTGATCTTGATCATTGGAAAGAGAACCTGGATAAAGCAGAAAAAGCCAATAAAAAGGAATTTTTTAACCGGGTAAAACAATACAACCTTCGTAACAGTATTTTTGTTGATAATACTGCCAGTGCTGAAATTTCGGAATGGTATAAAGAATATCTCGCAAATTCCATTTCAGTAGTTACCTGTAATAAGATCGCCTGTGCAGATGCTTATGAGAATTATGAAAATCTACAAAATCTGGCCAGGGAATATGGAGCTTCTTTCCACTATGAAACCAATGTTGGTGCAGGACTACCCATTATAGACACTTTGCAGAACCTGATGGCTTCCGGTGACCGCATCAGGAAGATACAGGCGGTACTTTCTGGAAGTTTAAATTTTGTATTCAATAATTATGACACTTCAGAGCCTTTTTATAAAGTGGTGGAAACAGCCATGAAAGAAGGTTATACCGAGCCAGATCCAAAGATAGATCTCAGCGGAGTGGATGTAGCCAGGAAGATTCTGATACTTTCACGAGAAAGCGGACTAAAACTGGAACTGGAAGATATAGAAAGAGAAAACTTTTTATCTGAAGAAAGTCTAAATTCTGAGTCGAATGAAAAATTCTTTGAGTTATTAAAGCGAGATGAGCCGGAATTTGAAAAACTGTATAATGATGCCGAGCAAAATAATGCTGAATTAAAATATGTTGCTCAACTTGAAAATGGCAAGGCTAAAGTTGGCCTTCAAAAAGTAGGTGCCCAACATCCGTTTGCTAATCTAAGCGGAAGTGATAATATAGTATTGTTCTTTACAGATCGCTATCCAGAACAGCCTTTGATTGTAAAGGGAGCTGGTGCGGGAGCTGAGGTCACGGCCTCTGGTATATTTGCCGATATCATTAGAATAGGAAAAAAATAATTATGCAAGAATTAAAAATTTTCGCTCCGGCCACGGTGGCCAATCTTTCCTGTGGTTTCGATGTTTTGGGCTGCTGTCTCGATTCAGTTGGCGATGAAATGCTAATCAGAAAAAATGACCGGAAAGAAGTTAGGATCACTAAAATCACCGGGCAGGATCTTCCTCTTAATGTAGATGAAAATGTTGCCGGCGTGGCGGTCAAAGCTTTATTAAAGAAATTAGGTTCTCAGGAAGGTTTTGATATAGAGATCACTAAAAAAATAAAACCGGGTAGTGGAATTGGTAGCAGTGCAGCTAGCTCAGCAGGGGCTGTTTTTGCCGTAAATAAATTATTAGGGGAGCCTTTTCAAAATCAGGACCTAATCCCTTTTGCTATGCAGGGGGAGTTGCTTGCGAGCGGAAATGCTCATGCAGATAATGTAGCCCCTGCGCTGTTAGGTGGCTTTAGCCTGGTAAGAAGCTACTGTCCACTGGAAGTGCTTAGTTTACCCGTGCCTGGAGATCTCAGGTTAGTCGTTTTGCATCCATTAATCGAGATCAGGACCAAAGACTCAAGATCCATTATTAAACAGAATGTTAGTCTTAAAAGTGCTATAAATCAGTGGGGAAATCTAGGTGCGTTTGTTAGTGCTCTTTACACTGAAGATTATGAGCTTCTTGGAAGAAGTCTTGAGGATGAGATCGTGGAGCCGGTGCGGTCTATTCTTATCCCTTACTTCAGGGAGCTTGATGAATTAGTGACCGAAAATGGAGCACTTGGCTTTGGTATCTCCGGTTCCGGACCTTCGGTCTATGCCTTGTGCAGGGGAGATGATAATGCCGGAAAAGTAAAAAGTTCAATTCAGGAATTTTATTCAAAAAAAAATATAGATTTCGAATTGCATCTTTCGTCTATTAATGAAAAAGGAGTAAAGATCTTATGAAATATTTCAGTTTAAATAACAGGGAACATACCAGTAATTTCGAGGACGCCGTAGTAAGAGGTCTGGCTCCGGATAAAGGTCTTTATTTTCCTGAAGAGATTGTAAAACTTCCGGCACCATTCTTTAAAGAATTGAATCAATTCGATAAAACCGAGATCGCATTTAATGCCATTCAAAAATATGTGGGCGGTGAGATCCCAGATTCAGCATTGATGGATATTATAGATGAAACCCTGGATTTTGAATTTCCAGTTGTAGATGTTGAAGAGAATATTGGCAGCCTGGAACTTTTTCATGGCCCTACACTCGCTTTTAAGGATGTAGGAGCCAGGTTTATGGCGGGAAGTTTGGGCTATTTTATCAAAAAAGGGAATCTTGGTAAAGTGACCGTATTGGTTGCAACATCGGGAGATACAGGTGGCGCAGTTGCCAATGGGTTTTTAGGAGTTGACGGTATAGATGTAGTGATCCTTTATCCTAAAGGGAAAGTTAGCGATATTCAGGAAAAACAGCTTACCACACTGGGGCAGAATATCACCGCTTTAGAAGTGGATGGAGTTTTTGACGATTGCCAGAAAATGGTGAAAAAGGCTTTTTTGGATAAGGATATCACTGAGCACCGCAGGTTAACCTCTGCAAACTCTATTAATCTCGCCAGGTGGCTACCGCAAATGTTCTATTATTTTCTTGCTTACAGGCAACTGGCAGATAAGAATAAGAAACTGGTATTTTCTGTGCCTAGTGGAAATTTTGGAAATATTTGTGCAGGGATGCTGGCCAGGGAAATGGGATTGCCAATAAATCATTTTGTTGCAGCCAATAATGCCAATGATACGGTCACCAATTACCTGGACACCTCGCATTATAAGCCTAAACCCAGTGTGCCGACCATTTCTAATGCGATGGATGTTGGAGATCCCAGCAATTTCATCAGGGTTCTAAGGTTATTTAATGATGAATATTCTTCGCTGAAAAAAGTGCTTTCAGCTTATAGTTTTGATGATGAGGCTACCAGGAAAGCCATGAAAAAAGTATACTCTGAAACAGGATATGTCATGGATCCACATGGTGCTGTGGGATATCTGGGACTTCAAAAGTATTTAAAAGGCAGAGAAGGATATTACGGAACTTTCCTTGAAACGGCGCACCCGGTTAAATTTCTGGATACCGTGGAGGCCGCAATAGGCAATAAGGTAGAAATCCCGGACGTAATTCAGGCCTTAATGGATGAACAAAAAAAATCCCTTCAGATCAGCAATTATGAAGATCTAAAGGGATATTTATTAAGCTGATAATATTAGTATTTTGCTGGCTCCTCTCCCGGCAGACTATTCTGAATGAATTCTCTCAGGTCGTCATTGGCCTTTTTTAGGTCTTCATTTCTTAAATACATCATATGGCCGCTTCGGTAACCTTTAAAGCTTAAGCGGTCTTTCATTTTTCCACTTGGATCCAGTTGCCACATAGAATACTTCGCATTGAAATAGGTGGTGGCACCATCAAAATAACCAGACTGTACCATTACGTCCAGGTTTTTATTTTGGGCCATAGCCTGTCTTAAATTCTCACCTGTATTATTTCCGCTTCTATCCCATGGATGAACAGGACCAAACATATTATATTTCAGATCTGTTTTAAAATCCAGTTCTTCTCTTAAATAGTAATTGATCGCTGGTGTGAAAGAATGCAACCAGGAAGTCAATTCCACATTATAATCTGGGTTATCACCGGCTTCTTTTGCGTCGATACCTCTATACCTCGAGTCAAGTCGGCCCACGGTAAATCCTCCTTTTTCACGAAGCAGGTCTTTCCAGAAATACCTGAAAGGTACTTCCAGGTTATTCTGAAGAATCACCTTTTTATCGATACCTGAATAATAGGCCATTTTTTCTGCTACCTGTTGTTTTCTGGAATCTTCAATGAATCCGCCTTTTACAAGTACTGGTAAAAGTTCATTTATGGCATACTCTTCTACTTCAGGAAGTAATTCATCAAGATCCTTTTTCTGCAACTCCTGTGGCAAAGCTTTATGGTACCAGGCAGCCGCGGCGAAATAGGGTAACCTGTTTGCAATTTCCACCGGACCTTCACGATCAAGACCTATCTCAGTTGGAGAAACTAAAATCACTCCGTTGAGGTACATCCACTGGCTGTTCTGAAGTTCAAGTGCTAAACCAGACACCCTCGTAGTCCCATAACTTTCTCCTATTAAGTATTTTGGGGACAACCATCTGTTCTTGCGCGTTACGAAAGTATTCAGCCATTCCGCCAGATATTGAATATCTGCATTTACTCCAAAGAATTTTTCTCTGTTTATTTTTCCTTCTTCATTAGGGATAGCTCTGGAATAACCGGTATTTACAGGGTTCACGAATACAATATCGGCCACATCAAGAATAGAATGCGGGTTGTCTTTTATTCCGTAAGGCTGGATGGGGAATCCTTCATCATCGATCTTTAGTACACGTGGCCCGGTATAGGCAATGTGCATCCAGACAGAAGCAGATCCTGGACCACCATTAAAAGAGATTACCAAAGGCCTGTTTTCGGTATTTTTTACACCGCTGCGTTTGTAGTAAGTATAGAACAGGCTGGCAATAGGCTCTCTGTCATCATTCCATAAAGGCATGAACCCCGTTTCAGCTGTATAATCTATAGACTTACCGTTGATGTTTGCTGAATGTTGTGTGGTAACCGTAGTGTCTAAGGGAATCTCAATGTTTTGAGCATGGTTTAATAAAGGAATTAATCCTAAAATCAATAAAAGTGATAATTTTCGCATTATTTTAATTTAATTCTGAAGGTTAATAACTAATCTTTATTATTAAGGTTTTCATCTCTGAAAATGATGACATAACTAAGTACGATGGCTCCCGCTGCTGCTAGCAGAAAGAAGATCATGGCGAGCCCGGGATATCCAAAGATCCTGAAATCTGAAGGGATTTGCATAAGCATAGAGGCACCAATAATCATCGCGGCGATGATCAAACCTAAAGTGATCCTGTTGGCTACCTTCTGAAATCCATCGGTCACACGCTTTTCATCTATAGCATCGATCTTTATCTTAAAATCATTATTGGCCAGATTTTCCGAAATCAGGTTCATCCGCTCCGGCATCTTCTCCAGGAAATGTTTAGTTTCTATGAGTGTACTGAAAAAGTTTTCAGGTTTAAGTTCGCTAATCATTTTCTTGCGCATGATCTCGTGCACATTTCTCTGTATGGCAGCTCTCAGATCGAAATCAGGGTCCAGCATGGCCACGATCTGATCGAGATTCAATAATATTTTACCTAAAATATTGATCTCAACAGGTAATTTTATGTTCGTGGTAAAGGCCAGCCTGTTTAACTGAATTAGAATACGTCCCGTTTGCAGGTCCTTAGCCCTGCTGTTCTCGCTTTCCATGATCACATCGCTTACGGTCTTGGAAAATTGTTTTTTCTGGGATTCTTCATTTAGCTCACTCATTTTTAGAAGGCAGTGGGCCGTCTTTTCCCCATTACTCTGGCTTATCGCAAGTAGAAGCTCTATTAAATTTTCCTGAAGCTGGGGAGCAAAGCGAGCCACCATACCCAGGTCTATCAACGCGATCTGATTATTTTCGGTAAATTTTATGTTTCCGGGATGTGGGTCTGCATGGGCAAATCCGTCATTGATGATCTGTTGTAAATAAGCTTCTACCAGTTCTTCAACAAGTCCCGAGAAATCATTTTCCATTTTGCGCAGGGGAGAAAGAGAGGTAATCTTTTTACCACTAACGAATTCCATGGTAAGCACTCTGGTAGAACTATAATCGTCCACCGGAGCGGGAATGATGAGGTTATCGTATTGTTTTAGGTTTTTGCTTAAGGTTTTTAAATTCTGCGCTTCTTTTTTGTAATCAAGTTCATTAATCAGGATTCGCCTTAGTTCGGCAAAGACTTCATCTATGGCGTAAGTTTTTGCCGTTTCCAGATGCTTAACTGCCAGAGCGGTTAATTCATCCAGGGTTTCCAGGTCATCCATAAATTGTTTGGCGATACCGGGTCTCTGCACCTTTACTGCGACAGGTTTGCCAGAATGTAGTTCTGCCCTATGCACCTGGCCAATAGAAGCGCTGGCTAAAGGCTTTTCATCGAAAGAGGTGAATGCTTTGGAGATCTTGGTGCCAAGTTCCTTTTCTATAATTCCTTTAACCTCTTCAAACGGAACTGGCGAAACATTATCCTGAAGGTTGGAAAGTGCATTCAGGTATTCGTCTGGCAAAAGATCTGGTCTGGTAGAAAGTAACTGCCCTAATTTTATATAGGTAGGTCCCATTTCTTTAAGATCTTCTACAAGCTCTTCTGGTGACTGAGCGAACTTATGTTCTTTATCTTCTTCTGTTAGTTCTCCATTTATGGCAACCGAGCTGGTCTGGCGAAATAGATCGCTATTCCAGTATTTCAGCATAAAGCGTATGAACTTATAGTAATTTCTGATCTTTTCTGGCGTATTGCTCATTAATCACGATAAATGGTTAGGTGCCTAAATTTAAAAAATAAAGCTAGATTAGAAGGAAAGCAATTTATTTAAATGGTTAATATTATTAGGATGCCCAAATAGGTAAAGGAGATCACCCTGTTTTATAATTGTATCTGGGGATATCTCTGTAAGGTACATGCGATCGCGATGAATAGCTAATAAGGTTACCCGGTAATTCTTACCAATACCAGATTCCTCTATGGTTTTCCCAACTATCTGGTGATTATCGCGTTGTACCTTTAAGGTAACGATCTCTTTGTTCGGGATATTCAAATGCTGCAAGGCAGGGGAATGCGGGCTCTTTTTCATGGATGTTAGCATTTCGTAATCTGATGATCGTATCTGATTAATAAATTCCTGTATCTCATCGAAAGGGACTAGATATTTTTTTAATACCCTGGTAAAAATTTCTATAGAAGTTTCGAATTCTTCGGGTACAACTTCATTTGCACCTAATCTTAACGTATCTTCAATTTCCTTGACGTATTTGGTTCTTACAATGATGGTTGCTGTCTGGGTGAATTGCCTTATGGTGGTCAGCATTTTTCTGGTGGCTCCCGGATCTGATATCGCAATAACGATGACTCGTGCTTCCTGCACATGAGCATGTTTTAGAATTGTAGCCTGGGTAGCATCTCCAAAAATGATAGGTTCATTATTCCGTTTAGCCTTTTCAAAGCTTTCTGGACTTGTATCGATCAGGACATAAGGAATCTCAGCCTTTCTAGCGGCTTTGGAAATATTTGATCCGTTTACTCCGTAGCCAATTACTATCAGGTGATCATGAAGGCTTTCTTCTGAAAATTCTTCTTCGGCCTTTGTGCTTTTTTTGATGTTCTCCAGTCTTTTTCTAACACCAGATGGAATAGGAGCTTTTAATAAGGTATAGGTAATTCTTGGGGCATAGTTAATTAAGAAAGGAGTGATCCCCATACTAATAATTGAAATAGCTAAAAAGTACTGATAAATATTTTCCGGAATCAAGCCGTTTTCTTTTCCTACTCCTGAAAGCAAAAGTGAAAACTCCCCAACCTGGAATAAACTGAATAAAGTCAGGAATACCGTCCTGGCCGGATATCTTAAAACAAGAACGGTTCCTGCTACGACCAGCATCTTAAGAAGTACTACACCAATTACCAAAAGAAGGATTATTACCAGGTTTTCTATGAAAAACTCAAGATTCAGAAGCGTTCCTACAGATATAAAGAAAAAGCTGATAAAGATCTCCCGGAACGGTAGCACGTTTGCGGTTGCCTGATGACTATAATCTGATTCAGAGATTATAAGTCCTGCGAAAAAAGCGCCTAAAGCAAGTGAAAGCCCTACGGTTGAGGTAAGCCAGGCGACTCCGAAACAAAAAACTACTACCGTTAAAACGAATAATTCCTGGTTCTTTGTTTTTACCACCCATCCAAAGATCTTCGGCGCAACATATTGTGCCAGGATATAAACAAGTACCAACACCAATAAAATCTTAACAGCCATAATTGCTATTGTAGAAAGAATATTGGGCGTCTCTCCAGCCAGTAAAGGCGTAAATAGCATCATAGGTACTACGATAATGTCCTGAAAAATCAGGATACCCAAACCAATTCTTCCATGTGGAGTAGATATTTCGCCTCTTTCCTGAAGTAGTTTGAGAACAATAGCCGTACTACTAAGACTAAAAAGGAAGCCTAGAAAAATAGCAGTATTTAGAGATAGACCCAGGATGGTTGAGATCCCTACAGTTATAAGGATTGTGCCTCCAACCTGTAGGCCTCCCCCAAGGAAAATAATTTTCTTTATAGATGCCAGACCTTTTAGCGAAAGCTCGATACCAATTACAAAAAGCAGGAAAATGATCCCGATCTCAGAAAGTAACTCTACCTCATGTTGCGAACTTATTAGATTAAAGGCATGGGGCCCGGCAATAATTCCAGCGATAAGAAAACCAAGTATTGCAGGTAATTTTAGGCGGGTAAACGCCAGGATTATAATGATAGATAATCCTAAAATAATTACAATATCCTGAAGGATTGGAATTTCCATAAAAAGGTTGGTTGATTTTGAAATTAAAGATAATAAGTTAAGAATGCTAAAGCACAAAAGATAGTATAAAAAAAAGCGGTAGGAAATACCTGCCGCTTTTAAATTGGGTTTTAAAAAGAGATTATCCTTTAAGCCATGCGTTACGAAGTTCAATCTGCTCTCCATTTGCATTCTGCATTTCCACATAAGTCTTGTCCATATCCATTGGCGTTGAGATTGTAGCATCCAGTTTTATTTCTTCTCCGTTTCTTACGACCGTCATCGTGATATCATTACCTTCACTCCAGTTCTGGCTAGCCATTATAAGGTCGTATACATTCTTAATGGTATATTCAGTTCCATTTACAGATTTCAACGTATCTCCACCCTCGATTCCAAGGTCTTTCAGAAATGTGTTCAATTCCATATTATCACGGAAAAGGATTTCCATGGTTTGTTGATTTGCGGTAATATATGGTGTTTGACCATTGATGAAATATCCTACTTCGGTCATCATCTCTTTTTCTTCAAGGCCTACTTTTGTAAAGAATTCTTCGTAAGGTATTGGAGTTTCCCCGCTCACATAGGTATCAAAGAATTCTTTGATTTCAGGATAGGTGAGCTCAGCGATCACGGGAATTAGCTCCTCATCGTTAAAAGGTTTGTTCTTACCGTATCTTTCATTCAGTTTTTTCATTAGGTCCAGGATACCCATTTTTCCACCGCTCAATTCTCTTAGCCGAATATCCAGGGCCATTCCTATTAAAGCACCCTTAAGATATACGTTATAATAGCTGTCCTTATATTCATCTTCCAGGATATTCTTGCTCATTACGGTAAATGGCACAGTGTCATCAAATCTTTGGGAAGTATTGATTTTCTCTACCATCCTGTTATAGAATTCCTGATTATCTATAAGACCTTGATTTACCTGGAAAAGGTTAGCGAAATATTCAGTCACCCCTTCATACATCCATAAATGCTGAGACATTTTAGGTTCATTATAGTCGAAATAATGAATTTCATTAGAATGTATTCCCAGCGGAGTGATTATATGAAAGAATTCGTGGGAAACAATATCGGTCATACTTTTGTCCAGGGCTTTAGGCTCCATGGATTCTGGCATTACCACCACGGTGGAGGTGTGATGCTCCAGAGCTCCAAAATTACCAGCGTTACCTTCTCCCGGGGAATCTGATAAATAAACCAGGATGGCATATTTATCGGTGCTGTTAATATCACCCAGGAATCTCTTTTGGGCACGTATCATTTTCTCCATCCCAGGCTTTAAGCTCTTGGCTGAATGTTTTTTATTTGGAGAATAAACACTTAATAGGACCTGCATATCCTGAACCATAAAACTTGTTGTGTCCGGTGCCGAATACATAATAGGGTTGTCTATAACTTCAAAATACCTGTTCAGTTTAAAAATATCTGTTTTGGTATTGTTTTCTCCGGAAGTCGTATTATCCACGGTTAATGAAGAGGCCGGAATAAGATCTGCAGGACGTAAAATTTCAAGGCGGAATTCTTTTTCTTTCATCTTATCAAAATAGCCCACAAAACCGTGAAGGTTAAGCAGGAAATTCTCATCTTTCAGGATGTTTGTTCCCGCCATTGAATAAACTCCGCCCTCATTTTCCCAGTCGAAAGAATCGTTCACCTGATACATTACTTTATCGAGGTTCTTAGCATTAGTTATGCTGTACCTGTTATCATCGAGTTTGGTAAAGGCCAATTCATTGCCCTTGTAGTCAAGTGCTTTAAAACCTTCAGAGAACTTCCCATAATTATCTTCAGAATAAGTTCCGGGAACGGTTTTAGGTATATTAAAGGTGGTACTATCTACTGTGAACCTGTCTGGATCTACGGTCACCCACACCTTATCATCTTTTACGTCTACAAGGTTGATACTGGCAACTATAGGCTGTTCTGTTTGAGTTTGAGTTACATTTTGAGTCTTGCAAGCAAAGAGCACGGATGCTGCGGCCACTCCCATTATTATTTTTTTCATAAAAAAGATCTTTAAGCTATAAGACTCGATAATATTAAAAATGTTACAAAAGAAAAAGGCGCCTGTAAGCGCCTTTCCTAAATGATATATTCCGAGTATTTATACCCTTACATGGCCTTCACCAAGAACGTAGTACTTATTAGTAACTAACTGTTTTAATCCTAGCGGACCTCTATGATGAAGTTTATCTGTTGAAATTGCCAACTCTGCACCAACTCCCATTTGTCCACCATCGGTGAATCTGGTGGAAGCATTATGGTACACTGCCGCACTATCTACCTGCTCCATAAAGGTTAGTGCTTCATCTTTATCTTTAGTAATAATAGAAGCAGAGTGTCCCCCAGAATACTGGTTGATCTTTTCGATGGCCGCATCTAGTCCGTCAATCGCTCCTATAACAATTTTCATCGCTAGAAATTCCTCATACCAGGTATTTTCAGAAGGTACTTTCTCAGCATCGGTCAATACTTTAGATACTTCATCATCTACTAGTATATTAACCTTATTATCGCGAAATAATTCTTCAAGTTCTTTCAATTTAGATTCATATCCTTCGATATTTTTATCTACAAGAACTTTGTCCAGTGCATTACAACCTGAAATCTTATCTATTTTCGCATTCAGCATCACTTTTTTAGCTACTGCAAAATCTGCGTTCTTAGATACATAAAGGAAATTGTTTCCTCTACCGCTCACCAATACTGCTCCGGTGGCATGCTCTTTAACGAATGCGATCAACCTTTCTCCACCACGTGGTACAATAAGATCTAATTGCTCTGGTGGGTTTTTCAAGAAATCCTGGGTTTCTGTTCTATTAAGATGTAATAATTTAATCCATTCCTTGCCAAGTCCATTTTCTTCCAGGGCTTCATGCCAGCATTCTTCTAGAATTTTATTACTGTTAATGGCCTCCTTACCACCTTTTAAATAGATCTTATTATTTGCCTTAAAAGCAAGAACCGCAGCCTCAATGGTTACATCTGGTCTGGATTCATAAATGATCATTATATTTCCGAAAGGAGCTGTTTTGTTTGTAATATCAAGACCTGTGTCTAATTTACTATGCTCGATCACCTGTCCCACGGGATCGTCCTGTTCCATCACTTCCTTAACAGACTGGATCATCCCGTCAACTTTCTTTTCATCAACGATCAATCTATCATACATTGCCTGATCGTCT
Source organism: Christiangramia sp. (assembly GCA_041611635.1). Taxonomy (GTDB): domain Bacteria; phylum Bacteroidota; class Bacteroidia; order Flavobacteriales; family Flavobacteriaceae; genus Christiangramia. The sequence continues at coordinate 9,332 of JBFIMP010000013.1, read as the reverse complement.
TTACTGAAAGCTTCAAGGTCTTTTTTGTTCGCTTCAATAATTTCTTTACGTCTTTTATCCAGGATATTCATCATGGATTTAAGTACGTTATTTTTAGTTTCAGATTTTATCAACTTCATTTTTTCGTTTCTTTTAGTTTAGTTAATCTATTTATTTACGAGGTAAACTTAGTACCCACGGGTTTACCTGCCATAATATCAAGGATCACATCTTCGCGTTTACCGTTAGCGATGTAGGTAGTGATATTTTTGGCTGCAGTCCCTTTGGCGATCTTTATTTTGGATTCCATACCGCCACGGCCTTCACCTTCACCTTTGTCTGATTCCTGAACATATTTTTCTACATTTTCGTCTATCTGAACTTTATTCAGTTTTTCTGAATCATCATGCTCAGGGTGGCCGGTGTACAATCCATCGGTGTCACTTAGTATAATAAGTTTTTCAGCACCTATTAGTTCAGCAACCAGGCTAGCAAGCTCATCATTATCAGAGAACATAGACATAGTAACTGAAACCGCGTCATCTTCGTTAGCAATTGGAATAATTCCTTCAGAAAGAAGAGATTCATAGCAATTGATCATATTCTCCCTGTGAATTCCCGGGCTAAAGTCACGTTTTGTAGCCAGAACCTGCGCACATCTCATCCCATAATCATGAAAGATACTATAGTAATGACGCATCATTCTTGGTTGTCCCACAGAGGAATAAACCTGTCTACGCTTACTTTCATCTACGATGCTTATTTCTCCAAGAATTTCTTTTCCGGCAATCGCCGAACCTGAAGAAACCAGAACAACCATTATATCCTCCTCATATAAAGTCGCTATCTGTCTTACTAGGCTTTTTAATACAGGTCCTAAAATTCTATTGTCTTTGTTGGTCATAACATTGGTACCAACTTTTACAACAATTCTTCTTTTTTTATCCATTTTAGAGTATTTATCTAACTTTTGAATATTATTTTTTCTCTTCTCCAAGTTCTACAGCACGGTCAAAAGCTGCGTATGCCGCATCTTTGATTAATTCCTTTACATTATTGTCGTCCATGGAATCAAGGGCCGCTCTGGTTGTTCCACCTTTAGAAGCTACCCGGTCCATCCAGGTATCTGGAGAAAGATCATTTTGATTGAACAATTCCACTGCTCCCTCGAATGTCTGGCTAACCAATACTTTAGAATCATTTTTAGAGAATCCCATTTTCTGAGCAGCTTCCAGCATAGAATTCATAAAATAGAAAACGTAGGCTGGCCCGCTTCCAGAAATACCGGTAGAGGCATCTATATAATTTTCATTTTCTACATGAATTGATTCACCAGTAGTATCTAAAAGATTACGTACCATTAATAACTCAACTCGAGATACTTCTTTGGATTCTGTGTAAGAAGTGACTCCTTTTCCAACCTGAGCGGGTAGGTTGGGCATTGATCTTACAACTTTTTTAACTCCGAGTCCTTCCTGGATCTTGCTGATTGTAACTCCGGCCATAAGAGATACAAAAATCTGGTCTTTATTGACCATTGGTTTCATTTCTTCAAAAAGTTGATCACAGTGGTAGGGTTTTACAGCTATGAATACCATATCTGCTTGGGGCAGGCACTCTTCCAGCGATTCATATACGTCGAAATGGTCCAAATCACGTAATCTTGCAATAACATCTGCCGACTTATCAAAAACCATAAGGTTTCTTCTATTCAACATTGCAGATTGCGCCATTCCTTCGGCGTAAGTTAATCCCATGTTTCCTGCTCCAATAACTAATGTCTTCATTTTTGTTTTTTTGGTTCAAATTATATTGACTTTCTGCCAATTAGTTCCGCCTCGTATTGCGCAAAGACCGTGCGACAAAGCCAATAATCTTGGTTTGCAATTCTTTTAAGACCATAATTTACCCTGATTTTATGGAAGCTAGCATTAAGAAAAACATAAAATCCTATAAATTATCTTAAACAAAGGCTCTGATAAATCTTGATATATTTATATAATCGAATCTAATTATAGAGATATGTAGCTTTTCTACCTCAAATTTTAAGGATATGATATTTCATGATTTAAAAGGAAAAATAGATCTTTCGGTCAAGTCTTAAAAAAATGTTATTTATAATTTAAATTTCTTAAGAAATCTAAATATTTGCAGAAATGGCAAGATTCTGTAATAATGTCAGGTCCTTATAAAAGGAATTATCCTAATCGAATATTTCAAATAAAAATTCTGACATGAAATTTCCGCAAAAGTAGACATCCATTAATAGGGATTGCTGATAAATACAGGCATTTGATGCAATAATTGTTTGAAAAGTATCATTTGTAGAGGAAAAAATATTATATAATTACAGATTGCGAATAATCTATTGGATTATTCAAGTAATAACCTACTACTCAGATTAATGAAAAGTACTAAAACGAGTTCTACAGCTGAGTCTGTAAAAGAAAATGATATTGAAGACACCCGCATTATCGCTGTTGGTGCAAGTGCCGGGGGGCTGGAGGCCTTAAAAGCTTTTTTTAAGCACATTCCAGCAGGTGATAAGAATGCATTTGTGGTAATTCAACATTTATCTCCCGATTATAAAAGTATGATGGGGGAACTATTAAAAAAGAATACCAACCTTCCTATAGTACAGATCAGCGATGAAATGGAAGTGAAACCAGGACACGTTTATCTGATCCCTCCAGCTAATAATTTGATCCTGGAAGGTAATTCCCTGAAACTTACAGATAAACCTAATAACCAGACCCTGAACCTGCCTATAGATATGTTCTTTGAATCTATGGCGAAGCAGCGTAAGGAGAAAAGTATTGGTATTGTATTAAGTGGGACTGGAAGCGATGGTACCAGAGGAGTAAGAGCTATTAAGGAAAATGATGGAATGGTCATGGTGCAGGACCCGGCAGAATCTAAATTTGACGGGATGCCTAAGAGTGCTATTAATACTGGTCTTGTAGATTATATATTACCAGTGGAAGAAATGGGACCTGAATTGAAGGAGTTTATTAGCGCGCCACCAATTTTCCATTTTGAGGATGGAGATGTACAGTATGACGAAAAGGAATTAAATAAGATCCTTAATTATATAGATGAAAAGGCAGGTCTTGATTTTAGAGAATATAAATATGCCACACTTGCGCGAAGAGTGGCCAGAAGGGTTAATATCTGTAAGTGCAAGAACCTGAAAGAATATTTTGAGTACCTGCAGACCGAAGAAGAGGAAGTAGAAATCCTATACAGGGAATTTCTTATTGGTGTTACCAAGTTCTTTCGTGATGATAAAGTATGGGAAATTCTTAGAAGTAAAGTTTTTCCAAAACTCATTGAAGAGAAGAACGAAGGAGAAACTTTAAAACTATGGGATGTAGGTTGTAGTACAGGGGAAGAAGCTTACTCTTTTGCCATGTGCCTGCATGAGGAAATGGAGAAGCAGGGTAAGAGTTTAGAGATCAAGATCTTTGCAACAGATATTTCTCAGCCACATCTTGATATAGGTAGTAAAGGGATTTACCCTGAAAGTATCGTGGCTGATGTTTCCAAGGATTTCCTCCTTAAATATTTCCTGAGTAAAACAAACGGGTATCAGGTTTCAGAAAAAATAAGAAGAAGCGTAATTTTTTCAAGGCATAATATTATAAAGAACCCTCCATTTAGTAATATGGATATCGTGGTTTGTAGAAACCTTTTGATCTATTTCCAGAATAGTATTCAGAAGAAAGCTATGAATATGCTGCATTACGCTCTTAAAAAGGACGGGGTCTTGGTCCTTGGAACCAGTGAAAGTGTTCACAGCCATAAGGAGAATTTTGCTGAAATAGACCGAAGATGGAAAATCTACAAAAATATAAAGCCTAGCACAAGGATTAAAAATGGTATTAGTCATGCTAACGCAAGTGGAGGGGTGAACGCCTCCCTTCTGGAGAATAAAGTGGAACGGGAGAAGAAAAGATTCAGAAATCAATCAAGTAATCCTATAAGGCAAAAGCTTCAGAACGAACTGAACGAAACTATTTTAGAACAATTTGGTGGAGCTTCGGTATTTGTAGATTCAGAATACAATATACTTCAGGCGGTTGGTGAATTCCGAAAATATGCCAATTTACCAGTAACCGGTTTTTCGATTAACCTTCTGGATATGTTAGACAGCGATCTTAAATATATCGTACAGTCTACCTTCAATAAGGCTTTTAAACAAAAGGAAAGAGTTGTTTATCGTGATGTAGTCATCAAAAAGAAGAATGGGAATATTGGAGCCGACATTGTAATAAAACCATTTACAGACCATAGCCTGGAGGGTGAAACCAATTATGTGATCACTTTCATAGAAAAGGAATTGAACTTTAGTGAAGTTGAGGAGGTTCAAAAAATAAGCCCCAGCAATCAAACTAAGGAATATGTTGCTAATCTTGAAAATGAGCTAAAAAGCACTAAGGAAGATCTGCAAACTTCACTGGAGGAAATCGAAACCAGTAATGAAGAATTACAGGCGGCGAACGAAGAACTTCTCGCTTCTAACGAAGAATTGCAGAGCACCAACGAGGAGCTGCAAAGTGTTAATGAAGAGATTAACACGGTGAATGCTGAGAATATTCAGAAGATGGACGATCTGGCTGCTTTAAATGCAGACATGAACAACCTTCTTAAAAGTACCGATATCGGGGTTATTTTCCTTGATTCAGATTTCAAGATCAGGAAATTTACGCCAGCAATTAAGAAGCATTTCAGCCTTATAAATGGTGATATAGGAAGGCCTATAGATAATTTTACCAATAGCTTTGGACTTACCAGGAAACAGAATTTCCTGGACAGATGTCAAAAAGTTCTTGAGAATGGCAAGACTCTGGAAAAGCACATAGTTTCCAGAGAAGGAAAGAACTACCTGCAACGAATTAGTCCTTATATGGACTCCAATAATGAAGTAAACGGAGTCGTTATTTCATTCATTGATATTGAGACTATCCAGAAATCCAAGGAAAAGTTGATCGCCAGTGAACAAAAGTTCAAGTCATTCTACGAGGATGACCCGGTGCTGCATGTTAGTGTGGATCCTAAAACTTCCAAGATCGTACAGTGTAATAAAAAAGCTGTTCAAAAACTCGGTTATTCATCCAAAGATGACCTTATAGGTAAGGCAATTCATGAGTTGTTCGATAAGGATTCGCAGTTAACCGCGATGAAGCTGAAAACAAGTATCAAGAAATCTGGAGAATTAATCAACCTCGAGCAGAATATGGTTACCAAGAAAGGAGAGGTTCTTCCGGTAATTCTCAATGCTACGGCAGAGAAGGATGAAAATGAAAACTTGATCACCATAAGGTATACCTGTGTGGATATATCTGCATTGAAATTAGCTCAGGAACAATTAAAAGAACAGAAAACCGATCTTGAAAGAGCTAACCGGGATCTGGAACAATTCGTTTCCATTTGTTCACATGACTTACAGGAACCCTTGGCGACCATTAAATTTGGTAGTGATGTTCTTGGTAAAATGTATGCCAGTAAGCTGGATGAGAAAGGAGAGAATTATATAAAGTATATCAAAAATGCTTCAGACAGACTCTCGGCTCAGATACGCGCTTTGCTGGAACATTCCAGGATTGGGAAGAATGGAGAGAAAATTCTTTTAGACACAAAAGAAATTGTTGAGGTCGTAAAATATGATCTTGGTAAAAGTATCAAGGATGCCAATGCTAAGATACATACAGGTGCCCTGCCAAAATTAAAGGGATATGAAGTAGAGCTTAGGCTGTTGTTTCAAAATCTTATAAGTAATGCTATTAAATATGTGCCCGAGGACAGGGATCCGGAGATAAGAATCTCTTCTTACAGGGAAAATGAATATTGGGTATTTTCTATTATGGATAATGGATTGGGTATATCCAAGGAAGATCAAAAGAACATTTTCACCATATTTAACCGTGTACCCGGGAATGAGAATATGGAAGGAACCGGCGTAGGTCTGGCACATGTAGAAAAGATCGTGCTTTTACATGAAGGTACTATTTGGGTGGATTCTCAAGAAGGCGTTGGAAGTACTTTCTATTTTAAATTAAAAGCATAAAAAAAGAATGCCCGAAAATGTTCAGTATCCTGAAAAAGTAGATCTCTCAAGTTGCGAAAAAGAACCGATTCATATTATAGGCGCGACTCAAACTTATGGGGTCCTGGTTTCCTGCGATAAATCCAATGGTAGGATAACCCAGGTAGGAGAGAATTGTAAGGATATTTTGGATATTTTGGCGGAAGAACTTCTGGGTAAGGATCTGAAAGTCTTACTGGATGCTAAGTCGTCTGAAGAAATTAAAGCTACTGTTTTAGAACACGGAGTCTTTGAGGTAAAACAAGCTAAAATCAATAACCGGGATTTTGTAGTGATCCCTCATATTTCCGGAGAAAATCTTATACTCGATATAGAGCCTGTAGAAGCCAGGAAAAGCAATTATGATTTTCAAAAGAACCTTTCCAGTCTTTTAAATACCCTTAGCGCATCAGAATCAGCAGATGAACTTTGCGAAGATGCCGCGAAGATCACAAAGTCCATTTTTGGTTATGATAGGGTGATGATCTACAAATTCGATGAGGAGTGGAATGGAAAGGTGATCACCGAAGAAAAGAATGACAATATGGAAAGCTGGTTGGGGCTGCATTACCCTGCAAGCGACATACCAAAACAGGCCCGGGAATTATTCCTTAAGAACAGGGTACGTATCATTGCAGATGTAAATTATTCTCCTGTACAAATCGTTCCTAGGCTTTCTCCAATAGATGGTAATCCACTGGATCTTAGTAATTCAAAATTACGCGCGGTTTCACCAATTCACATAGAATATCTTCAGAACATGCAGGTTGGCGCTTCGCTTACGGCGGCGCTAATTAGCAACGGGAAACTCTGGGGATTATTAGCCTGTCATAATCATGAGGCAAAGTATATTAATTATTATCAGAGACAAACCTGCGAGTTCCTTATACAGATCTTTTCTAATGAACTGTCTTTGAAGAACTCTAATAATTATGTGCAGAATGTTGAAAAGCTCGATAAACTTAGTACAAAATTGATCGGTCAAGTAAATCGAACAGACAATATCAAAAAAGGTCTGATAAATTCGCCTGTAAAAGTCACCGATCTGTTTCCCTGTTCTGGTGCAGCGGTTGTTTTAAATGGAAAAATCAAAATCGTAGGAAATACTCCCGAAAAGCATCAGATTAAAAAGCTCATTAAAAACTTTCTGGCCAAAAAGAAAGACAGTCTTTATTATAGCCGTAGTTTAATGCAGCATTATCCTGAAGCCGTGACTTTTAAGGAAACGGGATCTGGTGTTCTAAGTATAAGATTAGGACAGGGAGAAAGAGATTTTCTTATCTGGTTTAGACCAGAGGCGGTACAAACTGTAAATTGGGGTGGAAACCCTGAAAATAAGGCGACTTACGATAAGGAGAAGAACCGTCTAACTCCCAGGAAGTCTTTTGAAAAATGGACTGAAGAGTTAACCGGAGTTGCCGATACCTGGAAAGATTTTGAGGTAAACGCAGCCAGGAAATTGGGTGAAAGTGTTAGTTATATAATTCTGGAAAATCAAAAAAAAGAGATCGATACATTAAATGAGCAATTGATCACCGCACATAACGAACTGGAATTATTTAGCCAGGGTTTATCCCACGACCTTAAGGCTCCGTTGAGAGGAGTTGATGGTTATGCACATATTCTAAAGGAAGATCACTATGCAGATCTGCAAAAGGAAGGACAATTAGCCGTGGATACCATCCTTAGTTCTGTAGAAGAAATGCAGGGTCTCATCGATAACATCCTGGATTTTGCAGGTGTTTCCAATCAGGATATTAAGAAGACAATTAACTCTGTGAATAATATGATCCAGGATATTTTTGTTTCTTTTAATGTAAAATCAAATTATCCTGGTATCAGCATCGAGGTTGAAGAAAATATGCCCAAAATTGTCGGGGATAAAAGGATGCTTAGTCAGATCTGGTCCAACCTTATCACCAATGCTTTAAAGTATAGCGAAAAATCTGATAATCCCAGAATAGAAATAGGAACGAAGAACATTGACAGGAAAACGGTTTATTACGTCAAGGATAACGGAGTAGGCTTTGATCCTGTTCACAGGGAAAAGATTTTCGATCTCTTTTCCAGGTTTTCTGGAGACAATTATAAAGGAACCGGAATAGGACTTGCCATCGTTAAAAAAATTATCGAAAAACATGATGGTGAAATATGGGCAGAAAGTGAATTGGGAAAAGGTACAACCTTCTTCTTTCATGTTTAACAAATCAAAATTGTTAATTATGCTGTTTTGTAATATTTTCGCTAACTTTTAGACGTAGCGCAATAATGATCAACACATCTCTCAGAATATTATTGGTGGAAGACCATGAGACCGATGCGGCCTTAATCCAAAGGCAAATAAAAAAGACGATAAAAAACCCCAAAATAGAAGTCACAGATAATTTGGATGACTGCTATGACCTTTTGGTTAATTTCGCCCCAGATGTAGTGCTTTCAGATTATAACCTTCCAACCTGTACAGGTCTTGATGTAATGGAATTGGTAAAGGATTATGATGACCGGATTGCTTTTATATTTATCACGGGCACCATTCATGATGAAGAGCTTGCTGCTAATACTATTTTAAATGGAGCTTCGGGATATATTCTCAAAAAGCATATTAATAACCTTGCAGAGAAACTTGAACCCCTCTTTAAAAAGGTGATTTTTAATATGGTAGCGAGAGATGAATTAAGAGAACGTATCAGGGACAACAAGATCACGGTTAACCAGATCTACGATTTTTTGGATAAGATTAACGAGGATAATGCGGAGCACAGGGAGAATATTGAAAAGATAAGAAAGACGATAAATCAATTTAAGCTGGATGACGAAGATGCTGAATAGATTGAGGGAGGAAACAGCTGATTTACACCGGCAGCTGGAAAAAGATAATCTTGCCAATAAGATTATGGATCAATCTATAAGTCTGGAGGAATACAAAAATCTGCTTTTCCAGAACCTACTGGCTTATGAAAACGTTGAAACGGAAATCACGAAATTTATACCTGAATATTCTAGCGATAAGTCAATGAGACTAAAAGAAGACCTTCATGGGATCGGGGTAGAAAACTTCTCCTGCTCTTTGGCTTTTTCCTGTACTTCTGAGGCTGAGGCTATTGGCGCAGCTTATGTTGTAGTAGGCTCAGCAATGGGAGGAATGCAAATTGGCAAAGGATTAAAAAATTGTATTTTTTTTGATCAGATCCCGGAACAATCATTTTTTACCGGAAAGCGAGACAGTATAAAAGGATGGAACGAGTATTTAAAGTTCCTGAGATCACGT
>JBFIMP010000012.1:0-22201 GCA_041611635.1 Christiangramia sp. | reverse complement strand
GAAGGTGTTTCAGATATCTGGGAAATGATCACGAAGTTCAAGTCAAAAGTTGATGAAAACGCTTATTTCCAGCATAACCGCCTTGAACAGAATAAATTCTGGTTATTTCAAACTGTGAACGACTATCTAAAGAGCAGGTTCTATGAGCATCCAAAGATCAAAACTGCGCTCAAGGAACAGCTGGAACTTATTGAAAATAATAAAACAACAGCTTTTGCCGCCGCAAAACACCTGTTAGGCCTTGCTTAGATCTTTTTTCAGGATTTTAGTGTTCAGAAATTTCCTGAGATGATGGAAAAGATATCCAAAAACAACTCCTATGAACATCCCGGTAATAACATCTCCTGGATAATGCACTCCCAGATATATCCTGCTATAAGAAACCACGACCGCCCAGATAAGCAGAAATATGAATAATTTAGGATAATGCTTTTTAAACAGCAGGCTCAAGAAAACAGCAACCCCGGTGGAATTGGCTGCATGCGCCGAGAAATATCCAAACCTTCCACACCTTTCCGCTACAAATCGGGCAAATTCCATAACCCCTTCCTGCCTGCAGGGACGAGGCCTCTCAAATCCATGTTTAAAAAGATTGGCCAGTTGGTCTGTAGCTGTGATCAATAAGGTTACCACAACCATGGTAATAAGAGTAGCTTGCCAGCCCAATTTTCTGAAAATGAGATATAGCAAAAGAGCGTAAAGAGGGATAGCCATCCATTTATCGCTAATGGCGATCCACATCCAGTCCCATTGCTCTGTTCCAAGATTATTCAGGTATAAAAAAAGCTCTCTGTCTAATTCGGCTAATCTCTTCATTTAGTCTTCCTCGTATCTATTCACTTCACGATCGTAGAATTCATTCGCCTGAGTGATCAAACCTTCGGCCTCGCTGGAAAGTTCCTTCTCATCATCCTTGTCAAAATCTTCCAGCCATTCCACTTCATCATCCTTAAGATCGATGATGAACCGAGGGAACTCTGTATGGATCACGTAAATAGATTCAGGAAAATCTGTATTATCACCTAGTATAAATTTTGGAAGTTCCATATATTTTGAATTATGCTATTAAAGTTTCTTTTGTTCGAATTAATTTCTGGCTCAGATAATTAAAGCGGAAATATAGTAATAATGCAGAGGATGTCAATCCAGCCAACAAACCAAGCCAGATACCCATACTTCCCAATTGCCCTTCCTGTCCGAAATAAAAACTGACCGGGAAACCTATCACCCAATAAGAAATGAAACAGATTAGCGTAGGGATTTTTACGTCCTGAAGTCCTCTCAAAGCACCCAATATCACTACCTGAACCCCATCACTTAATTGAAATAACGCAGCAATGATAAGTAATTGTGCCGCCAGGCTAATAACCTCGACATTATCTATATAAAATACCGGTAGTATATCCTTCAATAGTATAAATAAAAGTGCAAACACCGCTTCTATGAGAAAGACCAGCAGGAATATGGAATATCCAATTCGCCTTAATTCCCGGTATTGTTTTAACCCAACCTGGTTCCCTACTCTAATGGTAGCTGTAACTCCAAGCCCAACTGCGATCATAAAGGTCATCGAAGCGAGATTTAGAGCGATCTGGTTTGCCGCCTGCGGATTGGTACCAAGGTTCCCGGCCAGGAAAATAGTACCTGTAAATATCGCCACCTCAAAAAGCATTTGTAAGGCCGTTGGAAATCCAAGAGAAAGTATTTTCTTGAAGATAGACCATTTGATCATTTCCTTCTTGGACCACTTGAAATATTCTATGAATTTTGATTTTCTCCTCAGGATCTCCCAGACGAACCAAAGCATAAAGAACCTCGAAATAAGGGTTCCCCAGGCCGCTCCTTCAAGTTCCAGTCGTGGAAATATCCAGATACCATAGATCAATAAATAATTGAAAACCACGTTCACTATATTCGATAGAAGCGTCGCATACATGGCATACCTGGTTTGAGATAAACCATCTGCAAATTGTTTGAATGCCTGGAAGGCCATTAACGGTAGCATAGAGAGAGCTACTATGTTGAGGTAAGGAATAGCAAGTTCCACTACTTCTGCCGGCTGATCCAGGTAATAGAGAATCGGTTTAGCGATTAGTAGTAAAAGAAATAAAAGCAAACCGTTGATAGTGCTCAGGATAAGACCGTGATGAAAATAGCTTCTACCACCTTCAAGATCATCGGCTCCATCTGCTTCAGCTATTAAAGGAGTGATGGCAAAAGAGAATCCTATGCCCATGGACATCGCGATAAAAACGAGAGCATTTCCCAGAGAAACAGCTGCCAGCGGTGCTGCTCCGAGTCTACCGATCATTAGGTTATCTACCAGACCTACCATGACATGGCCCAACTGACCCAGCATCACAGGGTAGGCGATCTTTAGATTTTTTCCGAATTCTCTGGTGTAGGCCGAAAGCTGCAAAACTGATTTTTAAGTCTGCAAAGGTAGCCTCTTTGTAATTCTTTGAAAGATTATAAAGAGAAATTCTTTAAGCAGCGATTTTCTTAATCTGTCCCGTTAAGATTATTCTTAATGGAAGGTTCCAAACCATATTTATCTACCAGGTAAACCAGTGAAGCCATGGTTGCTGCTCCTAGCTCCAGCTCTCTTTTATTTACGTGCTCGAAGGTATCATTGGCCGCATGATGATGATCAAAATAGCGCTGGGAATCTGGTCTTAAACCGGCAAGTACCGTATTACCTCCTTTAAGCGGACTAATATCTGCACCACCGCCCCCTCTTTGAAAGTAATGGATAAGATATGGTTTGAATAAATCTTTCCAGGATAAAATCTTCTCGAATTGTTCATCTTTAGAAGTGAATCCAAATCCTCTGGGAGTAAATCCACCAGCATCGCTTTCCAGAGCGAAAACGTGGTTTTCAGATTTTGACTGTGCCACCTCGGCATATTTATTCCCCCCACGCAAACCGTTCTCTTCATTCATAAAAAGAACCACTCGCAAGGTTTTTTTTGGCTTATATCCTATTTCCTTGAATAACCTGAGAACTTCCATAGACTGCACTACTCCGGCGCCATCATCATGAGAACCATCACCAAGATCCCAGGAATCCAAATGCCCTCCCACGACCATGATCTCTTCAGGAGTTTCGGCACCCGTTATTTCTCCTATTACATTATAAGACTGTACATCTTCATGCTGCTCGCAATTCATCTTAAAGTATAGTTTCAGATCTTTCTGAATCTTCAAAATTCCGCTCAAATATTCAGCATCATTTGTAGAAATTGCTGCCGCAGGAATTCTATTCTTAACCGGGGTATCACCATAGCTCATAGAACCTGTATGGGGCAGATCATCCAACCTCAAATTCATTGATCTCACGATCACACCAACCGCACCATATTTGGCAGCTTCCTGTGCTCCCGAATATCTCTGGTCTACACAACCACTATATGCTTCAAATGTTTGAATAAGATCTGCGCGCATTGGGCGATTGTAAAAAACGATCTTTCCTGCAATATTTTCTTTTCCATATTCTTTTAACTGGTCTATTCCCTGCACCTCTATCACTTCAGCTTTTGTCCCTCCGGCCGGAGTAGCCACAGAACCTCCCAATGCGGTGATATTCACATTCCTGGTTTGCCCTGGACCTGTTTGAACATAGGCAAACTCCCTTCCTCCACGAGTCCATTTGGGCACCATTACCGGTTGCAGCCATACCTTGTCCAGTCCCAGCTTTTCCAGTTCGGCTTTGGTATATTCCACCGCCTGTTCAGCACCATAAGATCCCGAAAGTCTGCCGCCTATCTCATTAGATAAATGATCCAACCAGGCATAGCTTTTGCCGTTAAGCAAGGACATATCATAGATCTTCCTAATATTGAGTGAATCTTCGGTAGAATTTGTTTGAGCTGAAGTTCCTAAGCATGTAAATAACAGAATAAGAACAGTATAGAATGATTTCATTAATTTTTATTTTGGCTGCTAAATAACAGTTTTTTATTTATTTATTCGAACAGGAGCTTTAATTCTTTTCCCGGGTAAGCTGCTCCCGGTATTCGGCCAGGTTCTCCCTGATATCTGGATCCAGTTCTGGTTCTCTTATTTCTTTATATTGAGAAAGTTCCTCAAAGAGGATCTTTGCTACTAATAAACGGGCAGTATCCTTGTCGTCTGCAGGAATCACAAACCAGGGAGCGTTCTCCCTGGACGTCTTATTAATAGCCTCCTCATAGTACTTTTGATATTCTCCCCATAGCTCACGCTCTTTAAGATCTCCCGGAGAGAACTTCCAGTTCTTATTAGGTTTATTAAGCCTTCGCAATAGGCGCTGGCGTTGTTCTTCTTTGGAAAGGTGAAGAAAGAATTTAAAAATGATGGTGCCGTTATCTGCAATATGATCTTCAAATTGACGGATATTCTCATAGCGTTGTTCCCAGAAATCTTCATCTATATCTGAAACACTATCTATTCCGGGTATATTTTCATTCAAAATATATTCAGGATGAACCTTCGTTACCAGTACATTCTCATAATGAGTGCGGTTAAAGACCCCGAATTTTCCCCTTTCGGGTAATGTAATATAATGCCGCCATAAAAAGTCATGTTTAAGTTCTTTCTCTGAAGGGATTTTAAAACTATGCACCACCACTCCCCTGCTATTAAAATCTTTGAAGACTTCACGGATCAGACTATCCTTACCTGCCGTGTCCATTCCCTGAAGGCAGATCAAAACCGAATATTTACCGTAGGCATATAAAGTATCCTGCCAGTCTCCAAGATCCTTTCTGATGCTTTCCATTTCATTTTTGATTTCATCTTCAGACTCTTTTAGCTGCAACCTGGTTTTAATCTTAGAAAGTTCAATTTTAGAGTTTACCTTAAACTGGGAGTGATCTATGTACTTCATAAGTTGAATATCTAGCGTTAAATATACAATCTTTATAAGAGTTAATTTTTTTATATTCGCGACAAATATAACAGGCTTGGACAAACTAGAAAGAGAAGATATCATCCAGAAGGTAACTACCTTATTAAAGGAGATCCCTTCATCTATGGATATAGTAAAAAAAGGTGGCAATCGAGACAGAAGGTTTAGATACCTGGCAACTCATATGGTAGATAAAGCCCTGGAAAAAGACGCGCTTATTGTTTCTGAAAATAAGCAGGGTATCGCCATACTCTTTAAAACAAGCAAAAAGGATAATAATATCTGGAAAGACCTATGGTCTCAGCTTAAACTGGTTGCCAATGTAACCGGCGTTAAAAATGCGCTGGATATCATTAAAACCCAGGATTATATCAAGAAACAGAGACCACAGGAAGGTGAATATCTTTATTGCTGGTTCTGGGGTATTTTGAAAGAATATCGTGGTGCAGACACCCAGGTAGGAAAAGAAATGAAGGATGTATTCTTCAGGACCGCTCACGATACGGGTCTACCTTTATACGCAGAAACCCGCGGTAGAACGAATGCTATCGTCTACCAACGGGTTGGTTTTGAGCTTTTTCATGAATGGGATCATCCTAGTGGTGACACCATGTATTTTTTAAAGTACGATCCTAAAAACCCAAGGAACTACAGGCCTTAGAATCGGCTACCGAAGAGTTTTACATCTTCATCGGTAATTTCTTTTCCTCCAAGGATGAAGAGGCGTTCTACCACGTTGCGTAACTCCCGAATGTTTCCGCGCCATTCGCTTTCTTTCAGAACTTCAATGGCCTCTTTGGTGAACTCTTTTTTATTGGTTCCCTGTTCATTTGCGATCTTTTCACTGAAATAATCTACCAGAAGAGGTATATCCTCTTTTCTATCCTTTAAGGCTGGAACTTCTATTAAGATCACTGCCAATCTGTGGTAAAGATCTTCCCTGAAATTATTCTCTTCGATTTCCTTTTTCAGGTCCTTATTGGTCGCGGCAATTACACGCACATCCACCTTGATATCCTTATCGCTTCCCACACGGGAAATTTTGTTTTCCTGGAGGGCTCTCAGAACTTTCGCCTGGGCAGATAAGCTCATATCTCCTATCTCATCCAAAAAAATGGTTCCTTTATTAGCTGCTTCAAATTTACCGGCACGGTCTTTATTCGCAGAAGTGAAGGCTCCTTTCACATGACCAAAAAGTTCACTTTCTATTAATTCTGAGGGTATCGCCGCACAGTTCACCTCGATCATAGGCCCTTTAGACCTATCGCTTTTTTGATGTAACCAATGAGCTACCAGCTCTTTTCCCGTTCCGTTAGGCCCGGTAATAAGCACCCTGGCATCTGTATGAGCCACCTTTTCTATCATATCCTTGATATTCTGGATAGCTTCAGATTCACCAATCATCTGGTAGTTCTTACTTACCTTCTTTTTTAACCTGGTATTCTCTACGACCAGTTCCTTGCGATCCAGGGCATTTCTAACTGTATTCAATAACCTGTTTAGGTCTGGCGGTTTAGAAATATAATCGAAAGCTCCCAACTTCATTGTATTTACCGCAGTATCCAGGTCACCATGACCAGAAATCATCACCACAGGAATTTCAGGTTTTATCTTTTTTACGGCCTCGAGTACCTCGACACCATCCATTTTGGGCATTTTTATATCGCAAAGAATAAGATCGAAATCTTCATTCTTAACCAGTTCCATTCCAGCCAGACCGTCCTCTGCTTCAGTGACCTCATAGTCCTTGCTTTCTTCAGTTAGAATTTTATTCAGCACCCGTCTTATAGATGCCTCGTCTTCTATTAATAATATTTTTGCCATTAGAATATTGTAAATTTTATTCCACTTCTACCATAAAAGGTATTGGTTTCGTTTATTTTATAAACATCATCCTGATTACTATCCCGTAACCTGATATCATTTCTTAGTGTATGCCCCCCGTATATATAAAATTTCAGATGATCGGTAAAGCTAAATTCATAACCCAATCCACTTAATACAATGGTCATAGAAATATTTTCTGCAATATTATCATTCCCGGTATTTGATGGAGTTGCATCAAAATTTTCCTGTATGTTCGCAAAGAACCCATCCAGGGTGATAAAGGCCTGTATCTCATGCCTCGAGTTAAAATAATATTTTAAATTGGATTTTGGTGTTCCAATAACGTAAGACCATTTTTCGTTCCAGCGCTTGTAATAATTAACAATAGGCAACGGAAATGGAAATCCTGCTGTTGTAGAGTATCGCAATCCTAATATTAACCTGGAAGCATCATCATTAACTGGATCTTCCTTAGTTTTTATAAATAACAAAGTCCCTGTATAGATGAGGTCATCACTAATAATACGATCTTCAGAAAAATTAGAAGCGATCTTTACTCCGGTCTCTGCACCAAATCTCCAGTCATTTTTCATCTTAAATGTATATCCTATGGAAGCAGTGAAAGACTGAAACCTATCCAGGTCGCTGGTATCAAAGATCTCTGGATCTTCATATTTAAAATGTACGTTCCTGTATTCCAGGCTAGGGACCAGGTAAGATCCTTCTTTCTTTAATCTTATAGGAAAAGCACCGATGGCCCTGGATCGTCGAAACGAATTATCTGAATTCTTCTGCGGAAAATAGGTATACTCGATCCTTACCAGATCTGTTTGTTGTGAAAAGGCGACATAACCAAAAGGTAAAATCAGGAAAATGAAAAGGATCCTACACGTCTTCATTATCTTTATTTTCCTCTAAGGTTTGCCTCTTTTCCGGATAGAACATATGTACATCTCTTTGCGGGAAAGGAATTGTAATATTGTTCAATCTGAATTTATTGTTCACCTTAAACCTAAGTTCACTTTTCACTTTTGGATCAACGAAACTATCAGACACATAGAAATGCAGGCCAAATAATAAGGCTGAATCCCCAAAATCCTCAAAAAGCACGAAGGGCTCAGGTTTTTTTAAGATCCCTTTTTGTTCCCTGGCGCACTCCAGCAGAACTTCACGCACCTTTTCTACATCACTCCCATAGGAAACACCAACCTTTACAACTTCACGGGTTGTTTTATGGTTCTGGGTATAGTTATAAACGGTGTCACTAATGAATTTATGATTAGGGATAATCATTACTTTATCATCCCTGGTAAGTGCACGGGTAGTTCTAAGTTTTATCTCAAAAACACGAGCCACACGGCCGTCCATTTCTATCACATCACCAACCAGAAGAGATTTATCGAGAATGATGAATATTCCGCCTATAACGTCTTGAAATAATTCCTGCAAGGCAAGCCCCAGACCAACGAATAAAGCTGCTGAAGCGGTAAGTAGTATCGTAACATCTACCCCGGCAGAACTAAGGGTGATCAAAATAACCGCGAGATAAACGAAATATTTTATGAATTTAAAGACACTGATGAATTTCATCTTGTCTTCCTCCTGCAACTTGGAGGTTATAAAAGATCTTATAATCCTTAACAGCAAACTGGCTATTAGAAATGCCAGAATTACCAGCACCACCATCCCCACAGATATGGTTACCGGTTCCCCTCCTATGGGAAAAGTATAGCCAAACTCCCAGATATCTTTAATGGTTCCCCAGATATCCTGTTCGATAACTTCTGTAACTTTCTCTTTAGCTGTTTGATCCTGCTGCATACTTAATATTTAAGCCATTTATACAGTTCCTTGTAAGTTGGTTTCTTCCCGTACATAAGGATCCCCACCCGGTATATTTTAGCCGATAACCATAAAACTGTAAAATTTGTTGCAATAAGTAGAGTTATAGAAATAGCTATTTCCCACCATGGCACTCCAAAAGGGATTCTCATTAGCATCACAATTGGTGAAGTTAAAGGGATTATGGAAAATATGGTTGAAACAGTTCCATGTGGATTTTCCACCACCGAAAAGAATCCTACATAAATTCCCAGGATTAGCGGAAGAATAATAGGAAACATGAATTGCTGAGTATCTGTTTCACTGTCTACAGCCGCACCTATGGCCGCATAAATAGCGCTATATAGAAAATACCCTCCAATAAAATAAACCACAAAAAAACTAAGCAAACTGGCATAAGGCAACTTCAGAATATCCACCACCAACTGATTAATTTCAGGTTGTGCAGCCCCGTTAATAGCCGCTGAAGCCGGGGTTTGAACATTGGTTGGGTCTATTCCTAAAAATGAAGAGATACCGAATAGCAAGACCGTTCCCAGGATGACCCAAACTGTAAATTGAGTGATTCCTGCCAGAGAAGTTCCCAACACTTTACCAAGTAATAACTGGAATGGCTTTACCGAGGACACAATGATCTCGATGATGCGATTGGTCTTTTCCTCAATGACACTACGCATCACCATATTTCCATAGATGATAATGAACATCATTAACAGGTAACCGGCAGCTCCTCCAAAGAACATTTTTATATAATTAGACATTTTAGAACTATGTTCTCCCGCGAAATTCTGGATTTCCACGCTTACATTTCGCCTGGCCTTGTCAATTTCTGAAACGTCTATCCCCTTGGCGATAAGCTGTTCCCGGGTTAGTTTATCTGAAATGGTTTTTTCAATATTCTCTATAGTGCCGAATCCCGGAGTATCCTTTCCGAAAAATTCCACTTCTGGTTTCCCAAGGATCGGGCTAACTTCAGAAATATGAATAAGCCCAAAATATTCATTTTCCAAAACTTCCTGTCTGGCTGCAGCCAGATCTTTATCTGAATAATCTAGATATAGTACCTGCTCACCATCCTTAAATTCGGCAGCAAACAGGCCGCTTTCATCATGAATACCAATGATCTTCTGCTCGGTACTGTTAAGCATACTTAAATAGGCAATTAACATGATCATCCCAACAAAAATGAGTGGACTCAAAAATGTCATGACAATAAATGTCTTATTTCTAACCCTTGCCAGGTACTCTCGATTGATTATTAATCGTAGGTTACGCATCTTGAGTTACGGTTTTAATGAAAATATCGTTTACCGAAGGGATCACCTCTACAAAATGATTAATTCTCGCTCGGGATAGTAAAAACTGAATTAGATCATTAGAATTCTCATGATCTTTAAGCTTGATACTTAATTTAAGATCTTCCTGTATGCTTTTGAATCTTGCCGGTCCTGTTTGAAAACGGTCTTCAAGTTCCTTCAGCAAGGTGACCTCATCTGCCGCATTAATACCTACCTCGTAGGTATTGGATTTATATTCTTTTTTGATCTCAGAAACCTTACCATCCAGTAATTTCTTAGATTTATGAATGAGGGCAATATAATCGCAAAGTTCTTCTACACTCTCCATTCTATGGGTAGAAAAGAGAATCGTAGCTCCTTCATCTTTTAGCTGAAGGATTTCATCCTTGATCAAATTGGCATTCACGGGATCAAATCCGCTAAATGGCTCATCGAAAATAAGCAATTTAGGCCTGTGCAGAACAGTTATGACAAATTGTACCTTTTGTGCCATCCCCTTAGAAAGTTCCTGGATCTTTTTATCCCACCAGGCTTCGATATCAAGTCGTTTGAACCAGTATTCTAATCTTTCTTTAGCTTCGGCTTTGCTCAAACCTTTTAATCGGGCCAGGTAAAGTGCCTGTTCTCCTACCTTCATGGATTTATACAATCCTCTTTCTTCGGGAAGATATCCTATATGTGCGATGTCATCTGGATGCAAGGGTTTACCGTCCAGGTAGATCTTTCCCTCATCTGGCATGGTGATCTGGTTTATTATTCGCAGCAACGTAGTTTTTCCTGCCCCATTAGGACCTAAAAGTCCGAAAATACTTTCTTTGGGGATATTGATTGAAACGTTGTTGAGTGCAGTAAAATTTCCGAAGCGCTTGTAGATATTCTCTGCAACCAAAAGATTTTCCATATAGTCATTTGAGAAGTGTTAAAGATATAGAAATAGACAGAGAGTTGAAGTTGATTAAGAAGATTTTATAATTAATGCCCCCCTATAAAAAACAAAACCCACCCTTAATTAAATTAAGGATGGGAAAAAAATTGCTATGAAAAAGAAAAATTATCACTAAAAGACTTAGTGATTCTCAAATATATAAATTTTTTCTTAAAATTGGCTTTCTAAGAAAACATATCTTTAACTTTTTCAAAGAAGGATTTGTCGCTTTTTTCAGGATTTGGCTGGAAATTCTCATCTTCTGCCATCCTTTCGAAGAAATCCTTTTGTTCTCTGGACAGGGTTTTAGGAGTCCACACGTTTACATGAACTAATAAGTCTCCCTTACCATAGCCATTAATACTACTAATACCTTTACCTCTAAGTCTTAAGATCTTACCAGACTGCACTCCCTCTTCGATCTTGATACGAACCTTTCCGGTTACCGTATCTATCTCCTTAGAAGTTCCCAGGGCAGCTTCTGAATAGCTTATATAAAGATCATAATGTAGGTTATCTCCTTCCCTCTGCAGGCTTGGATGATCTTTTTCCTCGATCGCTACCAGCAGATCTCCTGGAATTCCATTTCCCGGAGCATCATTTCCCTTACCAGAAACCTTTAGTTGCATTCCATCTTCAACACCTGCAGGTATCTTGATAGATACAGTTTCCTCCTGCATCACCAGACCCTGAGCATCTGAACCTTCTGGCTTCTTATCTATCATCTGGCCGCTTCCACCACAAGTGGTACATGGAGATGCGGTTTGCATTCTACCAAGTATAGTATTGGTTACACGGGTCACCTGGCCGGTACCATTACAGGTAGAACAGGTTTTATAAGTAGTTCCAGAAGCCTGTACTTTACGTTTAACCTTGATCTTTTTTTCACATCCATTGGCGATCTCCTCAAGATTAAGGCTCACTCTAATTCTCAGGTTACTACCTTTCGCGCGACGCTGGCCGCCACCGAAGCCTCCACCAAAGCCGGAGAATCCGTCGCCAAAACCACCGCCAAAGATATCACCAAACTGGCTGAAGATGTCATCCATATTCATACCTCCGCCACCGCCGAAGCCACCGCCTTCGAAGGCCTGGTGACCAAAACGATCATATTTGGCTCTTTTCTCCTGGTTTCCTAATACTTCATAAGCCTCTGCCGATTTTTTAAACATGTCTTCGGCTTTAGAATCACCCGGATTTTTATCGGGATGATACTTTAAAGCTTTCTTCCTATATGCTTTTTTAATTTCAGCTACAGAGGCATCCTTACTAACACCTAATATTTCGTAATAATCTTCTTTCATGTTGGGTTTTTACAAAATTTGTAAAAGCGTTTCTTATTTTCCGGTTACAACCTTTGGATATCTTATAATTCTCTCCCCCAGTTTATAACCTGGCTCTACTACATCAACAATCTTGCCTTTAAGATCATCTGAAGGTGCAGGCACCTGAGTGATAGCTTCATGAATCTCTGAATCGAAGTCGCTGCCCTGCTCTACTTCCATTCTCTCCAGTCCTTTGGACTTCAGGGTTTCTTTGAGCTTGTTATGGATCAATGCAATTCCAGTAAGCAGATTTTCGTCACCAGATTTTTTTAATTCATTCAGAGCCCTGTCAAAATCGTCCATAATAGGCAGCATAGCTGTCATTACTTCCTGATTGGCAGTTTTAAATAACTCTAACCTCTCTTTTGAAGTACGTCTTTTATAATTTTCAAACTCAGCAAAGAGTCTTAAAAATTTATCCTTTTCTTTCTGAAGGTCTTCCCTTAAAAGCTCTTCCTCTGTAAGCTCCTGATCTTTGGTATCTACCTGTTCATCTGCATTTTGATCATTTTCTTCTACCTCTGCGGTAGCATCATCGATCTTATCTTCCACCAGATCCTTAATGTTTTTTTTATCGTCTTTAACTTTATCTTCTTTTCGACTCATTATCTTTAAATTTACTTACACGCACAGTTGGACAAAATTATTGCCAATTAATCTAAAATGTCAAAATGTCACCAGATAGTTTTAGTAAATATTTATGAAATGACGAACACATTTCCGCTTACTTTTGCGCATTAACTTTTTAAAATAAATTAATAATGAAAAGAATTTTTCTAAACGCATTTGTGATCGCAGGTCTTGGACTGGCAGTTACCGGATGTAAGAATAACAATAACGAAGCAGAAATGACTGAAGAGAAAGAAGTAGCAACAGCTAAGGCTGAGGCGACTGAATTTACAGTTGTTCCTACTGAATCTGTAATTGAATGGCAGGGAGAAAAACCTACCGGTACTCATACAGGTGTTATTAAAGTAGCCAAAGGGTCTTTTAAAGCCACCGATAGTATTATTGAAAGCGGAACTTTTGTGATCGATATGCAGTCTATCGAAGTAACAGATCTTGAAGGTGACCAGAAAGCAAATCTAGAAGCCCACCTTAAAGGAACTGTTGAAGGTCAGGAAGGAGACTTTTTTAATGTTACCAAATTTCCTGAAGCTACCTTCGAAGTAACTGGAATTACTGAAGAAGAAGGTCAATCTATGCTACAGGGTAACCTTACCATTAAAGAGGAAACAAAAAATATCGCTTTCCCGGTAAGTATTTCTAAGGATGGTGAGAACCTGATGATCACTAGTGAAGAATTTACTATAGACCGTACAAAATGGAACGTGAACTACGGTTCTAAATCTGTATTTGACGGATTAGGTGACAAATTCATCAATGATGATGTTGCCTTGAAAATAAATCTGAAAGCTAAGAAAGCTTAAGTTTTAATTTGAATTTTAAAAAGACTGCCCATAGGCAGTCTTTTTTTTGCTTTTAAGTTAAATCCCCCAATGCGCGGGATAAATTGGTATATTCAAAGTTATAACCAACCTCTTCTATTTTTTTACTGCTTACCAACTGGCTGGAAAGAACTATTTGCGACATCTCTCCTAATAGAGTTTTTAAAGCAAATTTGGGTACGTTAGGCAACCATATAGATTTACCCATTTCTTTAGCTAACTCTCTGGTCATCTCTTTATTGGTTACCGGGTTTGGTGCGACCGCATTGTAAATCCCGGTCAGTTCATTTTCAATGGCAAAAAGAAAAATACCCGCAAGGTCTTTGATGTGTATCCAGGATTGCCATTGTTTGCCGCTACCCACGGCAGCTCCCATATTTAGAGCTATTAGCTTTTTTATTTTCTCCAGCATACCGCCATTTTCGGCTAGAACCAGGCCTACTCTTATTTTAGCCACATCGATACCAAGTTCTTCAAATTGATCTGCGGCAGCCTCCCATTTGCGAACCACTTCCCCAACAAAATTATCTGCTACCTGCTTTTCATCTTCAAAATACAGCTTTTCCAGCGAACTCGGATACACCCCAATAGCACTGGCTGAAATGAAATTCTCTACCTGGTTGGAAGTTTTTTCTAAAGTATTGAAAAGCAGCCTCGCGGTTTCCGTGCGACTATTGATAATTTTGCGTTTATAGGAATCAGACCAGGGTTCTGCGATACTGGCACCTGCAAGGTGAACTATAGTATGAACGCCTTCAAGGCAGCCTGCTTCTATTTCCTGGCTATTGGGATCCCAGAAAAATCCCTGATAGTCTTCTTTTTTTTCAATTTTTGATTTACTGGTAGTGAGATAATTTACCTTAATTCCCTTTTCACGGCATAACCTACTTAACTCTGTCCCAATAAGTCCTGTAGCACCTGTGATTAAAACCCGCATATGTTTTTCTTGTTAAGATACATAAGACATAAGGGCTGGGCTTTATTTTATAAGAGGTTTAACGAGCTAAAGCCTATTTTTTAACAGCCCTTAACATTTCTCTTTTTCCCGGTGGACCCGGTAGTTTTTCTACCCGGAATCCGGTAGCCAGCATAGCTCTTCTTACACTTCCTTTGGCAGCATAGGTTACCAGAACCCCATTCTTTTTCAAAGCCTTGAACATTATAGAAAATATCTTCTCTGTCCATAAATCTGGCTGAACCCTGGCTCCAAAGGCATCAAAGTAAATAATATCGAAAAGGGCCTTATCCTCTATCTCCTCAAATTTCTTCTTTTGCTTTTCCAGGTTGAAATTTTTCGAGATTTCAAACCTTTCTTCCCAGGGAATAGTATGCATCTCCTTAAATTTCGCTTCCCATCCTTCTGCTTGAGATGCTTCCGGGTAGTTAAGCTGTGAAACTTCTTCAGCGGAAACCGGATACGCCTCTACCCCGGTATAATTTGTTTTAAGGTCCAGTTTTTCAGCTTCAACCATGGTAAGAAAGGCATTGAGCCCTGTTCCAAAACCTATTTCTAGAATCGAGATCTCTTCAGGAATAAAATTCTCCATATAATGGTAAA
Organism: Christiangramia sp.; assembly: GCA_041611635.1. GTDB lineage: Bacteria > Bacteroidota > Bacteroidia > Flavobacteriales > Flavobacteriaceae > Christiangramia. The sequence continues at coordinate 7,090 of JBFIMP010000012.1, read as the reverse complement.
GCCCCATTTTTAGAAAAACGTGACGAGCTTCCTGCACCGCTCCATGTTTAGAGTGGTATTGTTCATTCCATTCTGGTAAATGAATGGTTACAGAGCCATCTTCAGTCTTGATTATTTTTCTTTCCAAACTATTGCTTTATTAAAACTCCATGTGCCAGAAAGCCAGGAGATCTTGAAGGCTCCACAATCGCTTCGATCTCTTGCTTAGTTTTACCGGCGTCTTCAGCGAAATGCCTTTGATCTTCCACAGCAATTTCTTCAATAAAGGCTATTCCTTCCACGATCACTTCACTTCCCTCTATATCCTTGGGTACAAAAAAACCATAATCCTTAAACCTTATCATAGGATCTTCCTCTGTTCCTGGCAGATCCAGGGTCATCCAGCATCCCTTCATTTTACAGACACTTTTAACAGTGGCAGAAAATTTGACAGGAATAGTATCACCTGCTTTCATTGATTCATACCTTACTGTCATTTCCTTGGCAGACAAACTATTCGCCGGTGTGACCTCCTGCCCGAAACTTTTATAATCCTGTTGCGTAAAATCGGCCTGAGCCAATTCAGGATTCTTTTCACCCGTATCCTGTTTACAGGCGACAAAACTAAGTACACAAATGGAGATTATAAGATATTTTTTCATGAAGATAGATACTGTAAGGGTTGAGGCTCAAATTTACCAAAACTTTAGATTTTGATTCTGCATTTAATTGGGTAAATTTGTGGTTAATCCAATTTTTATGAAAAATCTCACATCAATGATAGATATACAAAAATCTCCCAGTTCTAAAATAAAAGATACCAATTTTGATAATCTCGTATTCGGGCAGGTTTTTACAGATCATATGATGGAGTGCGACTACAAAGATGGAGAATGGCAGCCCCCTGTGATTAAACCATATGGACCGCTTTCTTTAGAGCCATCTGCAAGAGTTTTTCATTACGGCCAGGCTGTATTCGAAGGCATGAAGGCCTATAAGGATAAGGACGATAAGATCTGGTTGTTTAGACCAGACCAGAATTTCGAAAGAATAAACAAGTCAAGTAAGCGTCTTGCTATTCCTGAATTTCCCAGAGAATATTTTTTCAAAGCACTGGAAGAGCTTTTAAAGCTGGATAAAGACTGGATCAAAAAAGGCTTTGGAAATAGTTTATATATACGACCGTTTGTAATCGCAACCGAAGCCGGAGTTTCAGCTTCAGCCGCTAAAGAATATAAATTCATGATCATTTGCTCCCCTGCCCAGTCTTACTACAGCGGAGAGGTGAGAGTAAAATTTTCAGAAAAATTTAGCCGTGCCGCAGATGGCGGAGTAGGCTTTGCCAAAGCTGCCGGAAATTACGGTGCGCAGTTCTACCCAACGAATCTGGCAAAAGAAGAAGGATTCCAGCAGATCATCTGGACAGATGCCAATTCTCATGATTATCTTGAAGAGGCAGGAACCATGAATATATTTTTCAGAATAGGAGATAAATTAGTCACTGCGCCTACCAATGACAGGATCCTTGATGGAGTTACCAGGAAAAGTGTTTTAACATTAGCTGAAGAGTTCAATATAGACACTGAAGTTCGCCGTGTTAGCGTGCAGGAAATCATTGAGGCCGCTGAAAAAGGAGAACTAAAAGAGATGTTTGGATCTGGTACCGCTACGGTAATTAATCCTATCGTAGGATTTGGGCATAAAGACAAGAAATTTGAACTTCCGAAGATCGAGGATTCCTATGCCAAATTCTTCAAGGACAAATTAATGAAGATACAGTACAATGAGGCTGAAGATAAATTTGGCTGGAGATACGAAGTAAAATAAACTCTGATTTAATATCGAGTAAAATCCCGGCGATAACCGGGATTTTTTATTTATAAAATTGCTTTATTTCTCTGGCAACCTCAGACGTTATAGTGATTATAGAAGTATAGGTCATTTATCGAGTATACCTTCAATATTTGGTTTAAAATAATTAGGCCCTTTAAGCACCTTGCCATCTTCCCGGTATATTGGTTTCCCATCTGCCCCAAGTTTACTCATGTTACTAGACTGAATTTCATCAAAAACCTCTTCGATCTTGTGTTGCATACCATGTTCGATGATAGTACCACAGAGAATATATAGCATATCCCCCAGAGCATCGGCCACCTCGGTTAAATCATTACTATTGGCCGCTTCCAGGTATTCTTCATTTTCCTCTTTCATAAGATTATACCTTAAAAGGTTCTTCGCTTCTCCCAGATCGGCGATGGGTTTTTCATTAATACCCAATCCAAAGGCCGAATGAAATTCTTTTACGGCAGCAATTCTTTTCTTCATATTATATCAATCTTTAAAAAGTTAACTTTGCATAAAAATAAAAAAAATGTTTTCTACTGGACAGCTGATCTTTGCAGGTCTTTTTGTAATCGCATTCATTATCATCATGATCTTTAGTTATCGAAAGGATGTACGCCTACATAAGAAATATTATAAGGGAAGTATTTTCGTATTGCTGGGATTCATAGTCTTTATTCTTATCCTCTTTTTCATTAAAAGTAGGCTGAATCACTAGTTCCATAGGAATAAACCTACGCCCAATTTCCTATTTTAATTATATTAGCATCACCTAATCTCAACCAGACATGAAAATTTTTAAATATCTTTTTTTCCTTTTGCTCATTTTTATCATCGGTGCATCCATCTATATAGCTACCAAGGATGGTAAGTTCCAGGTAGAACAAAAAGAAATGATGATGGTTCCGCAGGAAGTTGTTTTTAATGAGGTGAATGAATTCACTACATGGAAGAAATGGGAACCATGGTCTCAGGAAGCAGAAGATATGATCATAAACTATGGTGAAAAGACCAGTGGCGAAGGTGCTTCATATTCCTGGAGCAGTGAAGAAATGGGCGAAGGTGAAATTACCACAACAAAGTCGAATCCTCATACCAGTATAGATCAAATGATCACCTTTAAAACTCCGTTTGGCGAATCTACCAGCGAAGTATACTGGAAATTCGAGAAACAGGGAGATAGCACCATGGTGACCTGGGGAATGAAGGGCGATCAAAGTTTTATGGAAAAAGCAGCTTTTATATTTCAGGACGAAAGCATGAATGAGATGATGCAACCAATGTTCAAAAAAGGCCTGGACAACCTGGAAGAGGTGCTAATAGAAAAAATGGAAACTTACTCGGTTAATGTCGACGGGGTTACCCAGCATGGTGGAGGTTACTATATGTATGTTACCACTGCCAGTAAAACCAGCCAGGTTACCGAAAGAATGCCGAAGATGATCGGGGAAGTAAAGAATTATATGACTTCGAATAATATCGAGCAGTTAGGTAATCCATTCATTCTGTATAATCAATGGAACGAAGAGGCGGGTACTGCCATATACTCTGCAGCTATTTTCACACCAAGTGAAGTGATCACCCCGGCAGAAAGCAATGTACTCAACGGTTTTATGCCTAATCAAAGTACATTGAAAACAACTCTTAAGGGAGACTATAAGAATCTTAAGGAAGCCTGGGATGCCGCTTATGCTTATATACAGACGAACGGTTTAACAGCTAATGAAGGTGCACAACCATTTGAAGTATATATCACAGGACCTAATGAAAATGCGAATCCTGCCAAATGGATCACTCATATTTATATTCCACTTAAGCAAAAAGAAATATTGAACTAAATGATTAAAAACCTGATACTGGTATTTATTGGTGGTGGCCTGGGCAGTAGCCTCAGGTACCTTATTAGTAAATACCTTAATGCAGGTCATATTCTACCTTACGGAACTTTCCTGGCTAACATCCTGGGAAGCTTGTTGTTAGGCTTAATTCTTGGATGGGCATTAAAAACAAACAGCCTCTCTACTCCACTAAACTTAATGCTAGGCGTAGGTTTTTGTGGTGGATTCACAACGTTCTCTACTTTTTCATTTGAGAACTACTCTCTAATTAAATCTGGAGATTATCTAACTTTTTCGGTTTATTTCTTCGGAAGCCTGATCCTGGGTATTTTAGCTATCCTAATCGGAATTTTCATTTCTAAATACCTTTAAAAAAAATACAGGATATGGAATCCTGAAAAATATTGATTTAAAATAAACACCCCTGAAATTTCAGGGGTGTTTATTTTTTATATAATAAAAATACTCACAAGACCCTGTTTTTTTGAGGGTTGGTACTTCTATTTTTATAAATTTAACCAATTATTAATATTTTATTATGAAAAAAATAGAAGCAATTATTCGAAAGTCAGAGTTCGATGAAACTAAGGAAGCCCTCCATGACATAGGAGTAACCTTCTTTAGTTATTGGGATGTAACCGGAGTAGGTAACGAGAAAGTGGGTCACGTTTATCGCGGCGTTAGTTATAGCACAGCCGATATTCAAAGGCGGTATCTCTCTATTGTAGTAACAGATTCTTTCCTGGACAAAACTATTGAAACCCTTTTAAAGGCTGCTTATACAGGCAAGGTCGGAGACGGGAAGATCTTTGTTACCACGATCGATGAAGCCTATAGGATAAGAACCAAAGAAAAAGGTGCTGAATCCCTAAAATAAATTACGAATCAACTAACGAAAGAAATAATGGACGCATTACTCACAGTAAATAACGTATGGATGATGATCTGTACAGGACTTGTTTTCTTTATGCACCTTGGATTTGCATTTTTGGAAATTGGTCTTACCAGACAAAAAAATACGATCAACATACTTTTCAAAAACCTATTCATAATCACCGCTGGGCTGCTATTATATTGCCTATTAGGTTTCAACCTCATGTATCCGGGAGAATTTAATGGCTTTTTTGGATTCGCCGGTTTTGGTTTATCCAGCCCGTTAACAGATGGCTCCCTGGATCTAGGTTACAATGGAGGTTACACCTACTGGACAGATTTTTTGTTCCAGGGAATGTTCGCCGCCACAGCAGCAACTATAGTTTCTGGTGCTGTTGCTGAACGCATCAAACTTAATAGTTTTATGATATTCGTGATCTTATACGTTGGTATTATTTATCCAATTGCCGGTTCCTGGAAATGGGGTGGCGGATTTCTTGACGAAATGGGATTTTATGATTTTGCAGGTTCTACCCTGGTACACTCCGTTGGTGGTTGGGCAGCTTTAGTGGCTATTTACCTATTGGGTTCCAGAATTGGAAAATTCAAGGATGGTAAGATAGGTGTTTTTCCCGGGCATAATATGCCTTTTGCGACTGCAGGTGTTCTTATTTTATGGTTAGGATGGTTTGGATTTAATGGTGGATCTGTACTTTCTGCAGACCCAGAACTTACCTCCCTAACTCTGGTAACAACTTCCCTAGCCGCTGCCGCCGGTGGAGTTTCATCTTTTATTGTATCCTCAATAAGATATAAGAATTATGATATCACCATGTTTCTTAACGGTATCCTTGGTGGGCTGGTTGGTATCACTGCCGGTGCAGACCAGATGTCTCCTACAGATGCCATTTTAATTGGAGCTATCGCAGGTGCTATCATTGTATTTGGTGTAGCCTTAATAGACAGGATAAGGCTGGATGATCCGGTAGGTGCCGTGGCAGTTCACCTGATCTGTGGAATCTGGGGAACCCTGGCCGTAGGGATTTTTGGTAATATGGCTGGTATAGACCAGTTCATAACTCAACTTATTGGAGTAGCATGCTATGCTGCGATTTGTATAGTTGGATCCTTTATTATCTTTTATGTACTTAAAGTCACATTGGGTATTAGAGTCTCTTCCAAAGAAGAAATAGAAGGTCTGGATATGCATGAACACGGCATGGACGCCTATCCCGATTTCGGATTAAAAGAACACTAGCAATAAGTCTGTAAAATAAAAACGGAGCGTTCCTCCAAACGCTCCGTATAAATAACAGCCTTTCACATCTGATCAAAAAATGGTCAACCCAGTCGCTAAACTATTCAGTTAAATCAAATTTTTAATCATTTTTATTATGAAAGCAATTACCTCTTCAAAATTAGTAAAAATTCTCATTTTACTACCGGTTGCCTTTACTACTTCTACAATTTTTTCTCAAGAAGTGGAAGAAGAAGAAAAATCTTCAAAATTCTCCATTAGCGGAAGCGTGGATGCCTATTTTAGGACCAATTTTAATGGTCTGAATAAATCTGAAGAGATCGTAGGCGGAGATGAAGTAAGTTTTGTACCTGCCGCACCCGCAACCTCCTTTGCCAACGATCCCGGCTTTGCCATAGGAATGGCAAATGTCATCCTTGGATATGAGAGCGACAAGGTAGGTTTCGTGGCAGATCTTGTCTTTGGTCCCCGCGGCGAAGATGCTGTATTTCTGTCTTCTCCATCAACCAATATCGTAAATCAACTTTATGCTTATTATAAGGTTAATGATGCGTTAAAGTTTACAATAGGTAACTGGAATACTTTTCTCGGCTATGAAGTGATTTCCCCGGCAGCTAATTTCAATTATTCCACTTCTTATATGTTCTCTTACGGTCCTTTCTCCCATACAGGAATTAAAGCGGATTTCAGTTTCAATGATAACTGGACAGGGATGCTGGCTGTTATGAACCCAACAGATTACACTGAATATAATCCCATTGGTAAATATACCTTTGGTGGACAGCTTGGGTACTCCAATGCTAATGGTAGTGCATTTTTGAATCTCATCTATGGAGAACAATCTCTCTCTGACGATGCTTTGTTCCAAATAGATCTAACTACAGGTTGGGATCTCACAGAATCATTTTATTTAGGTTTCAATGGAACTTATCAAACTACAGATGAAGTTGGATTCTACGGAGCTGCGCTTTATCCTCAGGTCGCTTTATCTGAAAGCTTCGGACTGGGTTTAAGAGCCGAATTCTTTAAAGAGCTTGAAGAAGGAGGTCCGGTTTATGGAGCAGACGTTCGCTCATTAGATTTTACCCTGACCGGGAATTACAGCGTTGGAGGCCTTATCATCAAACCAGAATTAAGACTTGACAGTATTTCTGAAGAAGTATTCCTGAACCAGGACCTGCAAGCTACAGATAACCTTGCTTCATTTGTCTTGGCAGCCATATATGCATTCTAATTAGTACTTATCAAATGCCTTAACACCGGCAATTATTTCTACAGGCAGGTCATTCTCTTTTGGCGG
>JBFIMP010000011.1:0-22549 GCA_041611635.1 Christiangramia sp. | reverse complement strand
TTCCTAAAAGTAGTTGGAATGATGCCCAGCATATCCCAGTTCACATTTTTTATAGTGATATCACTTTTTGTCATTGCAGCAAGACCTATCCATGATCCAATTTCAATCATATCAGGTAATACAGTATGCTCGCACCCTCCTAGCCTTTCAACTCCTTCTATGCTTAGTAAATTAGACCCAACCCCGCTAATATTAGCTCCCATCGAGTTCAACATCTTGCATAGTTGCTGAAGATATGGCTCACAGGCCGCATTATAAATCGTAGTAGTTCCATTAGCCAGAACTGCAGCCATAACGATATTGGCAGTTCCAGTAACTGAGGCTTCTTCCAGAAGCATGAAATCACCCTGCAGACCGTTTGGAGCTTCCACCCCGTAAAAACGTTCTTCCTTATTATATCTGAAATCGGCACCCAATTTCATGAAACCTTCAAAGTGGGTATCCAGTCTTCTTCTACCAATCTTATCACCGCCTGGTTTTGGGATAAAACCTTTTCCGAATCTACCCAACATAGGACCAACGATCATGATAGATCCTCTTAATCCTCCACCATCAATTTTAAATTGCTCGCTGTTGAGATAATCCATGTTCAGATCATCGCTCTGAAAGGTATAGCTTCCCTTACCAATCTTTTCAATTTTTACCCCGAGGTTACTTAAAAGACTGATGAGTTTATTTACATCAAGAATATCTGGAATATTATGTATTGTTATTTTTTCATCTGTTAACAACACAGCACACAGAATTTGCAGCGCCTCGTTTTTTGCTCCCTGGGGTTGAATCTCCCCGCTCAAACGGTGACCACCTTCAATTTGAAAAGTTCCCATTAAAAGTTATTGAATTTAGTAGCGTTTGCGACCACCTTTACTACGGCCGCCCTTTTTTGTGTTTTTTGAATATTTTTTCTTCCCGCCTTTAATAAGCTCTGAAGCCTGACTTAAGTCTTCATCCAGCAGGTTTTTAGGATTGATCTTCCCGTTGCTCAGCTCCTTTAGATGTTCAAAGATCACATCATCATCAACAGAATCCCTGTTCCAGTTAAGATATGATTTCTTCATGTGATTAGCGATAGTAAGCACCAAAGCTTCTTTAAATTCACCTTCTTCATAATCTTTTGCCGCATCTATCATTCTCTTGATATTGTTTCCATAGAAACGGTACTTAGGATTATTTTCAGGGTACTGAAGCATGTCTGGTCTTTCGGCCAGCATTTCTCTCGTTGGTTTTGGAAATGGTGAGTCAACATTGAGTTTAAAATCACTTATAATGAATAACTGATCCCAAAGCTTATGTTGAAAATCGGGCACATCTCTAAGGTGAGGATTCATGTTTCCCATTACTGCGATGATTGAGTTCGCGACTTTGTTTCTTTCCTCGTCGTCCTCAATACTTACAGCGTGTTCAACCATTTTTTGAAGATGTCTGCCGTATTCGGGAATTATCAATTTACTCCTTTCAGAGTTATATTCTAATGCGTTTGTCAAAATTGAAGTTTAATTAGGTAATTACTGAAGTTATACTCCTGCCTGCAAAATACTAAATATTACCAAAGAATTACAATAAAAAGAATTCTTTTATATGGTGTTTAAAGAGATATAACTCCTTCTACTTTTACGGCAACTTCCTTATATTTCTCGATCACATGGTCTGGATTCTTCATTCTTACATTGATGGAAACACTGGTGTATTTACCTTTTTTAGATTGTTTGGTCTCTATGACAGCCCCCATATTATTGAAGATGCTCTGTACCTTTGAAATTTGATCTCCTTTGGTTGGAACAATAAATTTGTACAAATATTCAGAGGGCCACATGGCCGTATCCTGAAGTTGCTTTTTTAATTTCGCATAAAATTCTTCCGGATTCTTTGATTCACTCATAATTTTTCTCCTTCGTTTAATTGCAAAGATACGAGTAATGAAAGCATTTTTATAATCAAATTCAAATGTCGAAATTTGCGTTGTGAAAAATAGAAAAATTGTAATTACCGGTGGCCCTGGCACAGGAAAATCTTCCATTATACATAAACTGGAAGCTAAGGGCGAAAAATGTCTTCATGAAATTTCCAGGCAGGTGACTCTTGAAGCCCAAAAAGAAGGTATAGACCAGCTCTTTCTGGAAAAGCCTTTGCTTTTCAGTGAAATGTTACTCAAAGGCAGGCTTAAACAATACCATCAAGCAAAGGATTTTGAATCTGACCATATTTTCATAGACCGCGGTCTGCCAGATGTGGTGGCATACATGGATTATTTCGATACTAACTATCCTAGGGTATTCCATGAAACCTGTGAAAATCATCGTTATGAGCTCATCTTTATCCTTCCGCCCTGGAGGGAAATCTATACCAGCGATAACGAACGTTATGAGAGTTATGAGGAAGCCTTAAAAATTTCGTCTTATCTTTATTCTACTTATAGGAGGTACGGGTATGATCCTATTGAAGTTCCTAAACTAAGTGTGGAAGAACGTACTAACTTTATTTTGGATAAGATTTAAGGAAATTTGCAGGAGGAAGCTTTACAAATATTAGAAAAATACTGGGGCTTCCGGGAATTCAGGCCGCAACAGCTCGAGGTAATACAATCCATTCTCGCGGGAAAGGATACTTTAACCCTATTCCCTACCGGAGGCGGTAAATCCATTTGCTTTCAGGTACCTGCATTGCTAAAAGACGGCATCTGCATCGTTGTCTCACCCCTGATCTCCCTTATGGAAGACCAGGTGAATAGCCTTCAGCAAAAGAATATCAAGGCAATGGCCATTACCGGAGGAATTTCCTATACAGACCTGGATCGCAATCTTGACAACTGCATTTTCGGAAATTATAAATTTCTTTATTTGTCCCCGGAAAGACTTCAGCAAGAACTGGTAAGAGAACGCTTAAAACAAATGAACATCAGCCTTGTCGCTATAGATGAGGCTCATTGCATCTCTCAATGGGGGCACGACTTTAGACCTGCGTATAGAAATATCGCAGATCTCCGGGAATTACTTCCAGAGGCTACATTTGCGGCTTTTACGGCTACAGCCACCAAAGCTGTAGTAAAGGATATTTGTGAGCAATTAAAACTAGAGGATCCAGATATTCATCAAAAATCATTTGAAAGATCAAATCTTATCTACGAGGTTATAAAAACCGAGGATAAATATTTTAGATTAACTCAGATTCTGGATGAAGATTCTGCCATCATCTATGTTAGAAGCAGGAATGCTACCCAGGAAATAAGTCAGTTCCTAAATAAGCACGGCATTACAGCCGCGGCTTATCACGGTGGATTAAAGAAAGAAGATAAGTCTAAAAAATTTGAACTTTGGTTATCCAATAAGGTAAGTGTAATGGTGGCAACCACCGCCTTTGGAATGGGGATAGACAAACCAGATGTACGAACGGTGATCCATATTGACCTACCGGAAAGTATGGAAAGTTATTTTCAGGAAGCCGGAAGAGCTGGCAGAGATGGTAAACCAGCTAAAGCGATCATACTTACCAATTCAGGAGATATCCCGGTATTAAAAAATCAATTTCTAAATAATCTTGCATCTGTAGAGGACGTTAAAATCATATACCGTAAACTCAATGCCTATTTCAGGATCGCTTATGGTGAAGGTGAGAACACAGAACATGATTTTAATTTTTCCAGTTTCTGTCATCATTACCAGTTTAATTCTCACAAAGCTTTCAATGCCCTGCAATTATTAGACAGGTGCAGTATCTTAAGGCTATCTCAGAACTATAAGAAAAAGACCGAAATACAGGTTTTGCTTTCCGGTCATCATTTAGATAATTACCTGGACGAAAACCCTAGATATGCTCACCTGTTGAGGACGATCTTGAGAAATTACGGGGGCTTATTTGAAAACCTGGTCCCTTTCAATCTTAACTCTGTTTCCGATAAGGCCAATATGACTGAAAAGGAATGCATAAAAATTTTTGAAGAATTAGCTGAAAAGGAGATCATCGAATTCAATTTATCAAAACATGATGCCAGCATTACTTTTCTACTGCCTAGAGAAGATGAATCCACCATAAATCCTGTAGCCTCTTTTATTAAAGAATATAACAAAACCAAAAAGGATAAGATCGAAGCGGTGCTTGATTTTGTACAGAATGATTCTGTTTGCAAACAGGTTCAGCTATTAAAATATTTTGGAGAAAAGGATCCGCCAGCCTGTGGAAAATGTTCGGTATGTAAAAAGGATGAAAAAGAACTGAGCAGGGATGATATGAATGAGATCTACCTGGGTATTCTGAGACTACTAAGAACAGGGCCTCTGGATTCGAGGGAGCTCATTTCAAACCTTGACTACACCGAAACAGCCATCTTAAAAGTATTAAGTTTGCTTTGCGAAAAAGGAATTCTGGATCGAAGCGCAAATAACAAGTATAAAATTTTGAATAAATGAAAGACCTTAGAGTAGTGTTTATGGGAACTCCCGAATTTGCGGTTGCAAGCCTGGAAGCCATCATAAATGCCGGATATAATGTAGTTGGAGTAATAACAGCTCCAGACAGACCAGCTGGGAGAGGAAGAAAACTTAGAGAAAGTGCGGTAAAAATCTTTGCAAAATCAAAAGACCTTAAAATTCTTCAACCTACAAATTTGAAATCTGATGATTTTCAAAAAGAACTGGAAGCATTAAATCCAAATGTACAGGTGGTAGTTGCTTTTAGAATGCTGCCAAAAACTGTATGGAATCTCCCTGAATATGGAACCTTTAACCTGCATGCCTCCCTCCTGCCGCAATATCGTGGTGCTGCTCCAATTAACTGGGCTATAATTAATGGAGAAGACAAAACCGGGGTTTCTACTTTTTTCCTGGATGAAAAGATAGATACGGGAGCAATGATACTTCAGGAAGAAGTAATCATCAAAAAGAATGAAAACTTAGAGTCTTTACATGACCGCCTTATGCAAAAAGGATCTGGGCTGGTAGTGAAAACCCTTGAACTTATTGCAGAACAGGAAGTACACCCCAAAGCTCAACCCGATTCTGCAGATCTTAAAGACGCTCCTAAACTCAACAGAGAGAATACTAAAATAGACTGGGATAGTTCTGTAGACAATATTTATAACCTTATAAGAGGTTTAAACCCATATCCTGCGGCATGGTGTTACCTGGATAATTTCTCTGAAGAAATGCAGGTGAAAATCTACGATATCGAAAAATTGAACAGAGAACATCATTTACCAAACGGAACAGTGACTATTATAGATAATCAAATAAAAGTTGCGGCAATAGGCGGTTATATTATCGTAAAGGAAATTCAGCTTCCAGGAAAGAGAAAAATGGATGCTAAATCACTTTTAAATGGATTTAATTTCGCTCCGGAAGCAAAAATGCGCTGAAGCCTTATTATCACTGATTCGGTTGCATTTTAATAAAAAACAATTATCTTTATTAACAAAACAACCAAGTTATCAACAAATACGGGCTTTTCCCTTGTCATTACTTGCGTGGACAAGAAATCCGTATAAATTTGTATACCAGTTTAACAGAATGTTTAACCAACAATTAATTTAAAATTCAAATTATGAACAAAACAGATTTAATCGACGCAATGGCTGAAAACGCTGGAATTTCTAAAGCTGCAGCAAAAAAAGCATTAGAGTCTTTCCTTGAGAACGTAGAGAAGTCCCTTAAGAAAGGTGATAGAGTTTCGTTAGTAGGATTCGGATCTTGGTCTGTATCTAAAAGAGCTGCTCGTGAAGGAAGAAACCCACAAACCGGAAAAACCATTAAGATTGCTGCTAAGAACGTAGTGAAATTTAAGGCCGGAGCTGATTTACAAAAAGCTGTGAATTAATAATTTGCATTAGTAAATATTAAAAGCCTTCTCCATGAAGGCTTTTTTTATTTAAAAATTTTGCCAAGGAATTGGATTATTTATAAGAAATAATTAGTTTAGATAAAAAGACTGCTACAATGATCGCGTTAAAACCAACCAAGGGCCATCTTTTAGTTGCAGAACCATCCATAATTGGAGATGTCTCTTTTAATCGTTCTGTGGTTCTACTTGCTGACCATTCAGACAATGGATCGGTTGGATTTATCCTGAACAAAATTCTCGATTTTAACCTGAAAGATCTGATTCCAGAAGTGGAAGGAGATTTTAAAGTATACAATGGCGGGCCTGTTGAACAGGACAACCTTTACTTTATCCATAAGATACCAGACCTGATTCCTGATAGTATTGAAATTGCACATGGTATCTACTGGGGAGGGAATTTTGAAGTTGTAATGGAACTTATTTCCAAGAAGCTAATAGATGACAAGCAGATCAAGTTCTTTCTAGGTTATTCCGGTTGGGATGCCAACCAGTTAGACGAGGAATTAAATTCTCATTCCTGGGTTGTCACAGTCAATGAAGATAACCGGGATTTGCTTGAAAAACCCTATAATTCATTCTGGAAGGACAAAATGTTAGAATTAGGTGGTGAGTATATGCTTTGGTCTAATTCACCAGAAAACCCTACCTACAACTAACCCAGTCTTGCCTTTACGTTGAGTTTGCTCAACAGATCTTTTGACACTTTATTTTCAAATTCCTTTTTCCGATACTTGCTCACAGGCTGGATACCTTGTGCTACATTAGTTATGAATAGTTCATCTGCCTTCTGAAGTTCAAATGGTGATATTGAGGTTTCCTCCAGGGTATACTCATCTGTTTTCTTTAGTATATTCAGCAGTTGTTTTCTTATGATACCATTAAGCGCCCCTTCTGAGATAGGGGGTGTTTTAATTTTATCTCCTTTTACTAAAAATATATTTCCGTTAAGAGCTTCCACTACACTCTTCTTTTCATTTAATAAAAGACAGTTATCATAATCGTTCTCTCTCGCATATATGCTTCCCAATACATTCACAGCGCGATTATTCGATTTAATGGTAGACAGCAGGCCGCTATTTACATAATGATCCTTAAACAATTCTATTTCATAAGGCTCATCATTAAAAAGATAAAAGGAATTTTCCAGGGCCTCTGCACTAATCACATATCCAATATCCCGGGTCGCCGGGGTATAGTATCCGCCCTGTAATCTGTATACGGCAAACCTAATCCTGGCCGGTGAAGTACCCAGATCGTTTGCATCAATAATTTCTTTGATCTCTTTTTCCAGGAATTCAGGTGAAAAATTCGAAGGGATCTCCATTCGCATAATGCGCATGGAAGCCATTAACCTGAAATAATGATCCTCCCAGAACATTATCTTTCCGCTAATTACCCTGATGGTTTCAAATACTGAATCTCCATACGCAAAGCCGCGGTTAAGTACCGATAATTTGGCTTCCTTTTGCTTTACTATTGTTCCGTCTAAATTGATCATAAAAAAACCCCGTTGATAAACGGGGCAAAGTTACTATTTATAATAGAATTTTAGGCCGATCCCAGAATCTGTTTAAGATCTGAAACCATATTTTCCCAAAGCATTTTACCTTCATCTACTTCGTCTTCTTCAGCAAAATCGGTGATCATAAGAGATACGTCCTTGGTTATATCATCAACCTGTATACGTAATTCGAAAAAATAAGGCGTATCTTCATCATCTATCCATTTAAATTTTATGCGCTCGTCACTTTTCTTACTTACGAGCTTTGCCTTTTCTTCACTACCTTCCCATATAAAAGTAAAAAATTCCCCTCGGGAATTAACGTTATCGGCATACCACTCACTTAAACCAGAGGGTGTTGAAATATATTGGAATAATAATGAAGGAGAAGCTTGAATAGGAAACTCCATTTCGTACTTTATCTTTTCTTCCATTCTTGATTAATTAGTTTCGGGCAATATAGATATTAATTAGTAACATTAAAAGAAATCAAAATAAATATTTTAGAAAATAAAGTTTGCGTCAAAACAAATTGTTTTTATATTTGCACCCGCATTAAAGAAATCCGTGCAAGCCCAATTATGACAAGGCATTTAAAGGATTCTAATTAATGAGAAAATTATACGGCGAGGTAGCTCAGTTGGTTAGAGCGTCGGATTCATAACCCGGAGGTCCCGAGTTCAAATCTCGGTCTCGCTACTACAAAAATCCCTTCAAAATTGAAGGGATTTTTTTTGAAGTTTATTTTCTTTAAATACTTCCTTCTTTTTCCACTTATATCTTTAAAGCATAGATTTTTAGATCGTGAAGCTGTCGGTAATTTCATAAAATTTTTCAAGATCTTCTTTTAACTAAACCTTTATTAGACCGATTCTTTTGAGAGCCTGGGAAATAACCAGTGATGCAAAAGCAAAAGCTAAAATGATAATTAATTGATCCAAGTTCAAACTGGTAAGCGATAAGGTTTGTCTAAGAAAAGGTATAAAGTAACCCAGCGAGGTGATGCCTACAGAAATCACTAAAGAAAGCCAGATCCACCGATTCCTTGTTACCTCGTTGAGGAAAAAAGATTCTTTTGCCGGTGGCAAATTAAATACGTTGAGAAGCTGCGCCATCACCAGGGTATAAAATGCCATATTATTCACCAGAATATCTGATAACTCTAAATAGTAATCAGAATAAATTACAACCCCAATTACAGCCAGAGTTATGGATAGACCATAGAAAACCGTAGCCTTCCAGTAACTCCTGGTAAGGATTGGCTCATTAGATTCTCTTGGCTTCATCTGCATAATATCCCTACTCCCCTTACCCATCCCTAACGCCAGGGCAGGAAAAATATCGGTAATAAGGTTTAAATAAAGAATTTGCAAGGGAAGCAAAGGCAAGGGTACATTAATTACCGATGCAGCCGCTACCGAAATGACCTCGGCAAGATTGCAGGAAATTAGAAAAATAACAAAATACCTGATGTTCTCGAAAATAGACCGTCCCTGGTGAATAGCCTGCTTAAGAGCTGTAAATTTATCATCCATCAAAATCACATCTGCCACCTCCCTAGCTGCTTCGGTACCCCGAATTCCCATAGAAATACCAATATCGGCAGTTTGTAATGCCGGGGCATCGTTCACACCGTCCCCAAGCATTCCCACGACCCCCCTATGTTTTTGATAAAACTTCACCAAATGCAGTTTCTGTTCAGGCAGCATTCTTGCAAAAACGGAGGCATTGAGTAAGTTTTCTTCCTGTTCTGGATTTAAATCTTCAAAATTGGAATAATCAGACCCAAGAACGGTGTTTAGCTTAGACTCTTCCTTACTAATCAATCCTATTTCCTGTGCTATTTTTCTTGAGGTACCCGGGTGATCCCCGGTGATCATTTTCACCCGTATCCCGGCATCATGATAAATTTGAATAGCCCCGGCGATATCATTTCTGGGGGGATCAATAAACCCGACAATCCCTATCATAGTAAGCTCTTTTAATAGAACCTCCTCATCTGGTATTTCTTTTGTTTTTTTAAATGCAAAAGCCAAAACCCGTAAACCATCCTCTGCCAGATGTTCTGCATGCTCAAGCCAGCTTTTATGCTCGATGGCCTTATGCTCTCCATTGATAAATACACTATCACAATATTTCAGAATATTTTCAGGAGCCCCTTTGACGTTGGTGATAAAAGCTCCCTCATTCCTGTTCACAGTTGCCATTAATTTAAGATTGGGATCAAACGGTAATTCGTATTCTTCCGGATATTGCTCCATCATTTTAGAAGAATCGTACCCGGCCTCTTTGGTGAATTCAAATAAAGCGAGATCTATAGCATCTGCATTTCCATTAGAGTATTTTGTGTTTACACCATTACAAAGCACCGCGACTTTTATAAACTGATCGAATACCGGATCATCCCTCAATTTTTTACTTTCTTCTTCATTCCTGATAAAATCAATATCAAACTCTGAGTTTTCAAAAATGATTTTTTCAACCGTCATCTTATCTTCAGTAAGCGTACCCGTCTTATCGGTGCAAATAATGTTAGTCTCTCCCAGGGTTTGTACTGCTTCAAGTTTTTTAATGACTACTTTCTTTTTTGAAAGTTTCAACATACCTCGGGCGAGGGTTATGGTTGCCACCACAGGAAGACCTTCTGGAATTGCCGCTACTGCCAAAGCTATTCCTGTCTTTATCATTAACACAGGGTCATTGGAGCTCAAAAATCCTGAAAGTCCTACAATAACTGCAAGAACTAAAGTGAGCAGGATGAGCCAATGAGTTAACGAATTGAGCTTTTTTTCCAGTGGAGTTCTTTTATCTTCAGTCTCCCGGGTGAGAGAACTAATTTCACCTATTGCTGTATTATCACCGGTTGCCGTTACAATAGCCTTAGCATTTCCCCTAGCTATTATTGTACCGTTAAAAACCATGTTCTTGCGGCCAGTTATTCTCGTTTTTTGCGGAAGTTCTTCCAGATCTTTCTGGACCGGTTCACTTTCTCCAGTTAGCATAGATTCTTTTAGAGATAACATTGTTTGCTCTATTAATCTAGCATCTGCAGGTACCACATCTCCGGCCTGAATGAGTATAATATCTCCGGGAACCAGGGACCTTGAAGATATCTTTTTTTCTTTCCCATCTCTAATCACTATAGATTCGGTTTGAACCATTTTTTGTAGAGCCTCTATGGATCTAATAGCCTGCCATTCCATAACAAAACCTATAAACGCAGTGATAATAATTACAAATAAGATTGCTATAGCTTCCAGAACCTCACTAAATAGAAAGGCCAGGACCATTGCAGCGAAGAGTATGTAAATTATAGGACTTAAAAGCTGATCTGTAAAAATCTTTAAAATGGATTTTGGCTTTTTTCGGGTAAGCATATTTTCACCTTCAGTTCTAATACGATTGCCTACTATCTCTTCCTTTAAACCCGTTTGGGCATTAGAGCTCAAAATCTCTAATACTTTTTCAATAGGCATAGAATGAGCATCAGCTATCATGACCGTGAAAGATTAGATTGATATTCTTTTACCCAAAAAGACCTTATAGATGCGCAAAACATCAGAAAAATTTCATTAAATACAATGAAAGAAAACCTGCTATTTAAAAAGGTTCTTTTCATGATCAAATTTTAATTACGCGGTAAATTTTGAAGAACTAAAAATGGGATTTGAACCTCCAGACCAATCTTTTCAATTTTTGAATCATATAAAACACTTTCCAAATAAGAATGCCTGGAATTTACCATAATCAGTAGGTCTATATCCTCTTTCTCAATAAATTTATTGATAGCTTCGGCTATGTCACTCCCGGGTACATGTTCAAAATCTACATTTACACCACTTAAAATCGAGTCAATAAAACTTTTATTCTTTTGCTGCCTTAAGGAAAGTTTGTTGCTGCCTGAAACATACAGAAGATCGATCTTAGCCTCATATCTTTTAGCAAGTTTAAGAACCAGTTTTAATTCTCTCTTTTTATATGGAATCATAAGATCTGAAGGAAATAAAATATGCACCGGGTTTATTTCATTATAGCTCTCTGGTACCGCCAGGACAGGACATTTTACGTATTTCATCACCTGGAGAGTATTGCTGCCAAAGGTCAATTTCTTGTCTCCTGCTTTACCCCGGGTCCCCATGATTATCAGGTCAATATTTTCGAGCTCCACAAGATCATTTGCTTCATCTATCAATGAACCAAATTCTGCAATCGACAAAATTTTATGTCTGGGATTAGGTGAAAGAGATTTCAGCTGTTTTTCAATTGAAGCTAATTCTGAATTTACCTGCCTGAGAATTCGTTTCTGAACCTCTTTAAGCTGATGAGGCTCCATGAATGGGTCTAACTGAAAAACTTCATCTGCATAAGCATGCATGATATAAATTTCGCAAGTCTCGTTCTTAAAAAGTTCCATTCCATATCTAATGGCATTCCATGCATTCTGAGAAAAATCTGTAGGAATCAGCAGCTTATACATCGTCTTCAATTTTTAGCTTAAGGTTTAAAAATAAAGCAGAAGTAGACGAAAAAGTATGATATCGATCACTTCTGCCTAATGAAAATTTAGAGATCAGAAAACCTTAGTCACAGACCAATTGTAAATTAGCCGCTACACTCTAAAAAAAACTTTAACCATTGATTTTCACAATACTACACTTCTAAAATATGATAATTCTCATTGCAATCCATACTTGTAAATGATAATTTAGATAGCTGATTTTCAACACTCTTAAAGTTCAATGCCCAGATTAAGTGCTAGATAATAGTCTTGGTTTATGAATCAAAAAATTAAATAGCAAGATAGATAGGTTAAAAAAAGATAGTCACAATAAGCGGTTGAGCCAGTGAAACAGGCCCGGCAGTCACCAGAAAATTTCTGAACCTGGGAGCTGAAATAATGCCGGTAGTTTTAAATGAAGTTGATTTAAAGCAATCGGTATGGTAAATCTTTAAAATCAGATTAGGTCACATATTATGAGGCTAATGCTAACCATTCTAAGAACAATAATTAGGTCCAGCAAAAGCTTCCGAAATTGATTAGACATGCCATATCTGAAGATATTGCTTACAGTACTTTTTGTTTATTCAAGATTAAGACAGTTATGTCACCGGAAAAATGCTAGTGGTAGCCGGTGAATTGGAACTAGGCTAGTTCATATAAACACCTACCAGGAAATAAAGCTATTTGAGAGTTAAATACCGGTTTTAAAATTAAAAAGATATGGAAAATTTAGAAGACAAAGAATTGAACATGATGCCGCGTATAGGTGATAATGCGCCAGATTTCGATGCAATCACTACTCATGGTAAGATTAATTTCTCAGATTATGCAAATGGGAAATGGGTTGTATTTTTTTCTCATCCTGCAGATTTCACACCGGTTTGCACTACAGAGCTTATAGGATTTGCAAAAAGAAAAAATGAATTCGAAGCTTTAAACACCAAATTATTAGGGCTAAGTATAGACAGTATTCATTCGCATCTGGCCTGGATCAATAATATAAAAGAAAATACAGGAGTTTACCTGGATTTTCCAATTATTGCAGATATAGACATGAAAGTGGCCAGGTTATATGGCATGTTACAGCCTAATGAAAGTAAAACAGAAGCTGTGAGAGCGGTTTTCTTTATAGATCCATTCCTCAATATCAGGCTTATGATGTATTACCCGCTCAACATAGGTAGAAATATAGATGAAATAATTAGAGTTTTGGAGGCATTGCAAATTTCAGATAAGCATAAAGTCGCAATTCCTCTCAACTGGAAAAAGGGTGATAAAGTGATCGTTTCTCCTCCTAAAACCCTAAAGGAACTGGAAAGCCGAATTAAAGATGAATCTACAGAAAAAATAGATTTCTATTTGATCAAAAAAGAACTGGAAGACAATCAGAGATAACAGGGGATTATTTTAAGTATGTATAAAATAATTTTTATTCTATAAAGAAATTTACGAAAGCCCTATTCTTCAATATTTTAAAAAGAAACAGGGACATTTAATATGTCCCTGTTTCCTGAAGGTAACGGTACCACGATATGCCAGGATCAAATTTGAATTGCTTAAATTACATCTAAACAATTACCAGTTCCAGTCACATCCCGTTACACTTCTAGCATTTTAAGTCGGTTTGATCCGGCTTAAAATATCTTCATTATAAATTTCAAATATCGCTTTCTTCATCGATTTACTAAGATAGAAAGATAACACACTTTAAATCATGATTTATATCATACCTAATTCTTTTTTCTTTTGATTTAATAAAAAACTTTAAAGGTTTAAAACAGTAATTTATCCTACTGCTTAGAAGGGATTTCTGCATCCCTGTTTACATAAGCCGACACTCCACGAATAAAATCATTTACAATTTCCTCCATGGTCGCTCGAGCATCTGAAGTTAGTGGATATGGCTGGTTATTTTCTGCGTAAAAAGCCCAGTCATTCATTCCACCTACAATTTGAAAGGCTGGTGCATCTGGACTGGATACCTCCACCATCTCTACATCATAACGAATATAACCATCCTTATACCTTAACGCCAGGTCGAACATCGCATCCCAGGTAAATGTCTGTCCTTTACTTTCTATAGAAAAAGCCTGGGGTACAAACACCTTATATTCCAGATATTGATTTTCAATTTCCCGGCTAATCGCCTCATTGGGATTAGAAATCATATTATCTGCCCAGCGCCTGGTTGCCAGGAATAATTCTGCATCAGACTTACCAGGATATTCCCGCACTACCGAATCTTCAAACCCGGCGGGGGAAAGACTAAATTTATCTGCTATTTTCTGTGCGCTCAAAAAGGCTGGAAGTAATAAACATATAATCGCAATTCTCATAATTTTAAATTTTAATGGTTTTTTGAAAAGTTAGGAAAATGTACATCCTGAAATAGTTAAGGTTAAGGCAAGAGCTGTTAAACTATTTTTAAGATAAGGCAAAGAAGCACCGCATATTGCTGTTATATCTTATATTATCATAAAACTGAAAAGAAATGAAGAAAAAACAACTTGGAAAAACTGAACTTCGAAGTTCTCCGCTAATTTTTGGAGGGAATGTTTTCGGCTGGACAGTTAATGAAAAAGATTCTTTTAATTTACTTGATGAGATCCTTGACATGGGCATCAACCACATAGATACGGCAGATGTATATTCCCGGTGGGCAGATGACAACTCTGGTGGAGAATCTGAGACTATTATAGGAAAGTACTTCCAGCAAAGAGGCGGTCGAGACAAAAACATTATTGCCACCAAAGTTGGCTCAAGTATGCAACAAGGTGGTGACAAGGATATCTCCAAAGAACATATTATGAAAGCGGTTGAAGATAGTCTGAAAAGACTTAAAACCGATTATATCGACCTTTATTACACGCATTGGGATGATAATAAAACACCGGTAGAAGAAACACTGGGAGCTTACCAGCAATTAATCAAAGATGGAAAGGTGAGATATATAGGAGCTTCAAATTTATCTGAAGACAGGTTAAGAGCATCCTTAAAGGCTTCAAAAAAAGAAGGTTTACCTAAATACGAAGTGTTTCAGCCGGAATACAGCCTGGCGCGAAGAGATAAGTTTGAAAATGGGATCAGGGAAGTATGTTCTGAAAATGGCCTGGGAGTCGCAAGCTATTTCTCGCTAGCCAGTGGTTTTCTTACCGGGAAATATAGCTCTGTTGAAGACATAGAAGGAAAAAGCAGGGAAATGTTCCTGAAAGATTATTTTGATGAAAAGGGTGAAAAAATCCTCAAGGCTTTAAAGGATATCTCAGATCATCGAAATATTTCGCAGGCAGGTGTCGCGTTAAGGTGGATCATGCAGAGACCCGGAATTACCGCACCCATTGCCAGCGCGACCAGATCAAAGCATCTTAAATCTTTTAAAGAAGCTTTAGAGAATGAGCTAAGCAAGGAAGAAATGGAAAATCTTAACGAGGCGAGCAATTAAAAATAAAGCCTCCAAATGGAGGCTTTATTTACTAAAAAGTCTAACAACTACTATTGTAGCTTTTCTTTTAATCCTTCAAGATCTAAACTTGCCTGTTCACCAGACTTCATATGTTTCAAAGTAAATGTTCCCTTTTGCATTTCTTCTTCGCCGGCAAGCACGGTATATGGTATATTTCTTTTATCTGCATACTTCATCTGTTTCCCCATTTTTGCTGAATCAGGATAAAGCTCTGCGGTCACATTTTCAGCTCTTAGTTCCCTAACTGCTTTCATAGCATATAGCGATTCCTTATCACCAAAATTGATAAAAAGCACTTTCGTATTCTGGGTTACGGTAGCAGGGAAAAGTCCAAGTTCTTCAAGTACAAGGTAGATCCTATCCAATCCAAAAGAGATCCCAACCCCACTCATATTCTTTAACCCAAAAATTCCGGTTAGATCATCATAACGACCACCGCCGCCAATAGATCCCATTTTAACCTTTTCTGGTGCAGCAACTTCAAATATCGCTCCCGTATAATAGTTCAGGCCACGGGCAAGAGTTACATCAAGGTCTAACTTTGCAGTTTTTAATGGCATTTCTTCGATCGCATTCTGAATGAATTGCAATTCCTCGATTCCCTTTTGGCCATTTTTTGAATCTCCTAAAATAGATCTAAGACCTTCTATCTTTTCAGCAAAACTTCCGGAAAGATTAAATATTGGTTGAATTTTATTCAGGGCTTCTTCAGTAATACCTTTTTCACGCATCTCTTTTTTTACACCCTCCTCACCTATTTTGTCCAGTTTATCCAGGGCTACCGTAAAATCGATAAGTTTATCCTCCTGCCCAATCACTTCGGCGAAACCTGCAAGCAGCTTTCTATTATTGATCTTTACAGTAACTCCTTCCAGTCCCAGCATATTAAAAACTGAATCATATAACTGTACAAATTCAACTTCCTGCCAGAGACTGTCGCTTCCCACAACATCTGCATCACACTGATAAAACTCTCTAAACCTTCCTTTTTGTGGCCTATCTGCTCTCCAAACAGGTTGTATCTGGTATCTTTTGAAGGGAAATTCAATCTCATTTTGATGTTGCACCACGTATCGGGCAAATGGAACGGTAAGGTCATAACGCAAAGCCTTTTCACTTATAGAAGAAGTAAGGCCTGTACTGTCTTTTTCCTGTAAAGCCTTTTCATCGGCCTTTTTAAGAAAATCACCTGAATTTAGGATCTTAAAAATCAGCCGGTCACCTTCATCACCATATTTCCCCATAAGAGTCGAAGAATTCTCGAAACTTGGAGTTTCTATAGGCTGAAATCCGAATCTCTTAAATTCAGACTGAATAGTTTCAAAAATATAATTTCTCTTCGCGACTTCCTCCGGTGAAAAATCCCTGGTACCTTTTGGTATTGATGGTTTTTGTGCCATGATCTGTATTGAGCTGAGTTTGCTATTTAGGATTGCAAATATCTTAATTTTTAAGCGAACCCAAACAAATTTGAAATTTTAAGTAACAAAGTACTAATTTTATAGTCTAACCGGTAAGCCAGAAAATTCAACCCATGTTTTCACTTTTTCGGGAAAATATAAGGATAGCCCTTAATTCCATAAAAAACCAATCTCTAAGGACCATTCTAACCGTTCTTATCATCGCAATTGGAATCACCGCGCTTGTAGGCATCTTAAGTGCCGTAGCAGCTCTTGAAAACACTATTAGCAAGGATTTTGCTTCCATGGGATCCAACACCTTCAATTTACAGCGCTACGAATTCAGAACGCAACGCTTTGGGAATGATGAAAGAAAAGTGAACCCCATCATTAGTTACCGCGAGGTCAAAGAATTCGAAGAGAAATTTGAGTATCCCTTTACCGAAACAGCTATATCCTTCACCGGTACCTCCTCAGCAGAGATAAAATATGAAAATGAAAAGACAGATCCCGAAATATCGGTTTTGGGAGTAAACGAATATTATCTTCAAAATACTGGACTGGAAGTAGAAGACGGCCGTGAATTCAATGTTTTTGATATTGAAAATAACAATAATGTTGCGGTTATTGGCTCAGATTTTAAAGATGGTATATTTAAGGGTTATGATCCTGTAAACAGAACCATCAGTATTCGTGGAGCAAAGTTTAAAGTGATAGGTGTGCTGGAGTCTAAGGGAAGCACTTTCGGAAACAACCAGGATTTGCGTGTTTTTATTCCTATACAGCATGCGCGGTCTTTATTCTCGCAGCCAAATATCAATTATAGTCTAAGCGTAAAGGTAGAAGATAAAGAAATGCTTGAAGCTGCCATGGATGAAGCCATTATCACCTTCAGGAATATTCGCGGATTAAATCCAATGGAAGAGAATAACTTTGGCCTGGAACGAAGTGATGATCTTATTAATAGGATATTATCCATTACTGGTGCGCTGAATATTGCCGCCTGGATTATTTCGATTATTACGATTTTTGGTTCTTCGATCGCCTTGATGAATATTATGCTGGTAACCGTAACCGAAAGAACTCGCGAAATCGGGGTTCGAAAGGCACTAGGAGCAAAGAAAAATACCATTGCTACGCAATTTTTCCTGGAAACCCTGGTAATAGGCCAGATTGGCGGATTACTTGGAATTCTCCTTGGAATTGGAATTGGATACGCTGTGGCAAGTTCGCTTGATTTTGCATTTACTACCCCATGGAAAGCCATGTTATGGGCAACGGGTATCACAATCCTGGTCGCAATACTTGCAGGAAGTTACCCGGCAGCAAAAGCAGCTAAGCAGGATCCTATCGAATCTTTGAGATACGAATAATTAACCTTCCACTATATTTTTGAAATAGCCATAAAGATCGCCCTGGGTGATATTGGCTCCCTGCTTGATGAGGGCAAAAATATCCTTATTCCTGTCGTCGCTAATAACTCTGGTAGAAGTATAAATCGTTACAGTATCATCTAGTAAATTTGTTTGTAGCCATTGATACCCTTCACGAGTGGTGATATCTATCGCTTCATTCTCTACTTTAATTGCAATAAGCTCGATCGTTGCAGTTGTGATATGGAACAGGAAGATCTGGTTGGGTGAGAAGTGTTCCAGATATTCTACTTTATTCAAAACACCTTCCCAGATGAGATCACTAAAAATATCCAGTTCTTCTTCGGCGGCTTCAGGTTTGTCTCTCTTGATCTGCTCCCATTCATCTGCAGTAATAGATTGCGTAGCAAGGAAATTGATGAATTCCTGATGCATCTCTTCAAACTGTTCCTTTGTTAATCTTGCGTATTTCATAAGGATTATTCCGAATAATATTAATGAGATCCCGAAATCCTTCAGGATTGGTATAACCTGAAATTTTGATCAAATTCAAAATTCAGTTTAATTAAAAAAAGAAAAGCCCACTCATAAATGAGCAGGCTTTTTTCTATAAGTAGAATAAATTAAGCTTCGCCTACTACGTCAAAAGTAAAGTTAGAAACTACTTCACGATGAAAACGCAAAGTTGCTTCATACTGTCCTAAACGCTTGATGTTACCTCCGGCGATGTTAATGTATTTCTTTTCAATTTCTACACCTTCTTTAGCAAGAGCATCAGCTAGATCACCATTAGTGATAGAACCAAATAACTTATCACCTGCTCCTGCTTTCGCAGTCATTTTAATTTCAAGGTTGTTAAGTTTTTCAGCTTGTTTCTTAGCTTCGTCAATATGCTTTTGTTCTTTATAGGCGCGCTGCTTCAAAGTTTCTTGCAAAACTTTTCTTGCAGAAGGAGTTGCTAATTCAGCAAATCCTTGTGGAATAAGATAATTTCTACCGTAACCGTTCTTTACAGCTACAACATCATCTTTAAAACCTAAATTATCTACGTCTTTTTTAAGTATCACTTCCATAACTGCCTCTTTTTATTTTAATAAATCACCTACGTAAGGCATTAATGCTAAGTGACGAGCACGCTTAACGGCTGTAGCCACTTTTCTCTGAAACTTCAAAGAAGTACCTGTTAAACGACGAGGTAATAATTTCCCCTGTTCGTTTACAAAGCCCATTAAGAAATCAGGATCTTTGTAATCAACGTACTTAATACCAGATCTTTTGAATCTACAGTATTTCTTAGCCTTGGTTGTTTCTATATTAAGAGGAGTAAGATACCTGATCTCTCCGTCTTTTTTCCCTTTTGCTTGTTGTTCAATAGATGTTGCCATGATTACGCTTTTTCCTTGTTACGTTTTCTTCTTTTTTCAGCCCAAGCTACCGCATGCTTATCTAACTTTACAGTTAGGTAACGCATCATACGCTCGTCTCTTCTGAATTCTAATTCTAATGGCTCGATAACTTCACCAGGAGCTTTAAATTCAAATAAGTGATAAAAACCACTTTTCTTGTGCTGGATTGCATAAGCCAGTTTTCTTAGGCCCCAATCTTCTTTAGCTACCATCTCAGCCCCTTTCGAAACAAGAAAATCTTCGTATTTCTTAACTGTCTCCTTTATCTGCTCATCAGATAAAACGGGATTCAAGATGAAAACAGTTTCATAATTGTTCATATAATTAATCTTTAAATTAAATCGGCTGCAAAAATATGATTTATATTCCTTATTTCAAAGCGTAATTATGAGGATAAAACACAAATTTTAGGTATGTAAAATTTTTTTGCCTTGTATTTCTTATATTTAAATAGTAATATTGTTAGTGACTAACCTATTAATCGTGGAAGAAGTACTACTCAAATGTGCCGTCGTTGATGATTCTAGCCTGCAAAGGCTATCAATTGTTAAGTTGATAAAAGATCATCCTAACCTTAAACTTGTTGCCGAATATAATAATGCTATTGAGACCAAAAATGGTCTATTAGATACAGAAACAGATCTTATATTCCTGGATATCGAAATGCCCATCCTTTCCGGATTCGAGCTTTTAGATAATCTTCCTAATAAACCACAAATCATATTCGTTACTGGTAAAACCAAGTATGCCTTCAAGGCTTTTGATTATGATGCCGTAGATTATATCCACAAACCCGTCACAAAGGACAGGTTCAATAACGCGGTAAATAAAGCGGTTAATCTATATAAACTGAAACATCAAACTGCTGTACCAGAAGATGATGACTTCATTTTTGTTAAGAGCAACCTGAAAAACAGAAAAGTATTTTTAAGTAAACTGAAGTACATTCAGGCACTAGGCGACTATGTTAAGTTTGTGACTGAAAAGGATAATTTTGTAGTGCTTGCCACTATGAAATCATTCGAAAAACAGCTTCCTAGCGATCGATTCCTTAGAACTCATAAATCTTATATTGTCAATCTTGACAAGATAGAGCGTTATAACAGTAAGAATATCGAGATCGACAAAGAGAAATTACCACTTAGCCGCCATAAAAAGGCAAACCTGGTAGAAGCACTCAGCGCCATACAATAGAAATCAAATTACCTTATTATATAAAGCCACTTTTTTAAGTGGCTTTTTTTTATTGCGGATCTACATTCACCACTACCCTAACCGACCTGTAAGCTCCTATGGCCTTGAAGGTAGTTAGAATTCTATGCACTACTTTCTTTGTTTTACCTAAAGACTGCTTTTTAGGGATCTTTATGAGGATATTCTTGTAGTATTCATTCCTTATCCTGGCCACCGGAGGAAATTCCGGACCCAAAACATAATGGTCAAAAACGTTTCCTAAAGCCCTGGCAAGCCACTCGGCAGCTTCATTGGTTTTGGAATAATCCCTGCATTTTAGAGTTAACCGTATAAGCCTGAAATAAGGCGGGTATTGGTATTGATACCTGTCTTCGAGTTGCTCCTTATACATAGATTCATAATCGCCTGTTGAAACCTGCTGGATGATCTGGTGGTGGGGATTATAAGTTTGAATAAGCACTTTTCCTCTTTTCTTGGTTCTCCCGGATCTTCCGGCAACCTGAAGCATTAATTGAAAACTTCGCTCATGAGCTCGAAAATCAGGGAAGTTCAGGAGATTATCTGCATTCATGATACCTACCAGGCTTACTTTTCTAAAATCAAGACCCTTGGTAAGCATTTGTGTACCTACAAGGATATCTGTCTCATGATTTTCAAAAGCTGAAATTATCTTTTCGTAAGCATATTTTCCACGAGTGGTATCCTGATCCATCCTTCCTATCTTATACTTTGGAAATAAAGCTTTTAATTCGGTTTCCACCTGCTCTGTCCCAAACCCCTTGGTAGAAATCTCATTACTACCACAGGCCATACATTGATGCTGCATAGCAATATGATAACCGCAATAATGACAGCGCAGCTGGTTATTATTACTATGGTAGGTAAGGCTTACATCACAATTGGGACATTGGGGAGAATGCCCGCAGGTATCACATTCCATAATTGGCGAAAACCCCCTTCTATTCTGAAAAAGGATCACCTGCTCCTCCTCCTTCAGACTTTCTTTGATTTCCTCAATAAGTCTTTCAGAAAAATGACCAGTCATTTTCTTTTTCCTGTGAGCTGTTTTAATATCCACAATCTCCACTTCTGGCATTAAAACATTCCCAAACCTCCGGCTCAATTCTACCAAAGCATATTTGTTATGTTCGGCATTAAAATATGATTCTATAGAAGGTGTTGCCGAGCCAAGAACAATATTGGCTTTATGCATATTAGCCAGAACCACAGCAGCATCACGGGCATGATAACGCGGCGCAGGATCAAATTGCTTAAACGTAGACTCATGCTCTTCATCTATCACGATAAGACCGAGATCCTGAAATGGCAGGAATACACAAGACCTCGCTCCAATAACTATTTTCCCATTTTCAGTATTTTCCAGAACCTTCCTGTAGATCTCTACTCTTTCGTTTAAAGAATATTTACTATGATAAACCAGGACTTTATCTCCGAAATAATTTTGTAGTCTTTTTATAAGCTGGGTAGTTAGCGCGATTTCAGGTAAAAGATATAAGGCCTGTTTTCCACCATTAATTGCCTCCTCAATAAGTTTTATATAAATCTCTGTCTTACCGGAAGAAGTTACTCCGTGAAGCAAACAAACCCTGTTTTCTTTAAAATTATCTTTAATTTCTCCAAAAGCCTGCTGCTGAATTTTGTTCAGATTGATTTCGTGAGAATTAATTTCACCTGAAAAAACAATCCGGTCTGTTTCCCGGTAGTATTCTTCAAAGATGTTTTTATCGATAAGACTTTTTAAAATTGAGGCACTAGCTCCCGATTCCTTTAAAAGATCTTTGACCTTTATTGAATTTTTAGACCTGGCAGTGATAGAAAAATAAGACAGCACTATCTGCCTCTGCTTTGGAGCTCTAGAAAG